>NZ_JARGEE010000047.1:0-32524 GCF_033794485.1 Streptomyces sp. MB09-02B | reverse complement strand
CCCCGGTGGTGACCGCCGCGATCCCCCGGTACCCGGACGCGGGCGCCCCCAGCAGCCCCGCCATCCCGTCCAGCGACTCCGGTACGACGACCACGACCCGCCGCGCCCAGTCCTCGCCCCACGCCTCCGTCACGGCGGGCACGGCCCGGTCCGCCAGCGCCGCGTACCCCCGTAGGGCGTCCGCGGACCGCCCGACCCCCAGCACGAGGCTCCGCTCCCCCCGCACCGCGACGATCCGCCCCTGCTCCCAGAGCTGTTCGGTGCCCTTCTTCGAGGGCTCGTCGGCGGCCACCCGCCATGCCCCGTCGCCGTCCCGGACGAGGGTCAGGGTCCGTACGGCGGTGACGGGTGACGCGTCGTAGCCGCGGATCCGGTAGCGCAGGGCCGCCTCGGCGGTGGCCCGGTCGCCGGAGCGACGGAAGGAGTTCACGTCGTACGACCAGGAGGACAGCGGCAGACCGCGGAGGTTGGCGAACTCGGCCGCCCCGGTGGCCAGTTGACCGGAGGCGGCGGAGGAGGCAGGCGCCTCGGTGGCACGGTAGGCCGTCCCGTCCCGTGCCAGGACCGCCGTGGCCCGCCGGTCGAGCATCCGCTGGACGTCGGCGCGGGCGGCGTCCGGGGCCGCTTCGCCTCCGCAGCCGACGAGGAGGGCGAGGGCGAGAGCGACCGCCGAGGGGACACCTCCGCGTCCCGGGTGCCCGTGCCGAACCCCCGACCCGGACCGGGAACGCGTCGTGCGCCTTCGACCAGCCACGTTCCCGATCGTACGGGGCTCCGACCGCCTCGCGGCGGCCGGAGCCGACGACGGTCAGGGGCGGGTGACCGACGCGATCGGCATCATGCCGACGGGGTCGTAGCGGACCGGGGCGCCCGGGTAGGGGGCGTGGATGACCTGTCCGTTGCCGACGTACATGCCGACATGGCTGGCGTCGGGCCGGTAGGTGACCAGGTCGCCGGGCTGCGCCTGGGAGAGCGGGACCTGGGTGCCGGCGTACCGCTGGGCCTGCGAGGTGCGGGGCAGTCCGACGCCGGCCTGCCCGTACGACCAGACCATGAGGCCGGAGCAGTCGAAGCCGTCGGGGCCGGTGGAGCCCCAGATGTACGGCTTGCCGAGGGCGGAGCGGGCCGCTGCGACGGCGGCGGCCGCGCGGCCGTTGGGGGCGACGGCGCCGGTGGGTTCGGGCATGTCGGTACGGCCGCCCGGCGCGGTGGAGCGGGAGGCGCGGTCGTACGCGGCGCGCTCCTCGTCCGGGAGGGAGTTGAGCAGCTGCCGGGCGGCCGCGAGCTTGCCCTCGACGGTGCGCTTGTGCCGGGCGACGGCCTTGCGGCTCTTCTCCAGCTCGGTCAGCTTGCCGCCGGCCTCCGCGCGGTTCTGATGGAGGTCGCGCAGGGCCTGCTGGAGGTCGTGGAGTTCGCCCGCCTGGTGGGCGCTGATGCGGTCCAGGGCGGAGGCCCGGTCGAGGTAGTCGTCGGGGTTCTCGGAGAACAGCAGGGCGATCGACGGGTCGAGGGCGCCGGTGCGGTACTGGGCGCCGGCGAGCGAGCCGAGCGACTCCCGCATGGTGTTGATGCGGTCCTGCTGCCGGGCGATCGAGTCCTGTGCGGTGGCGACCTGCTCGCGCAGTTCGTCGGCGCGTTCGTCGGCCTTGTTGTACGCCTCGGTGGCTTTCTCGGCCTCCTCGTACAAGCGGTCCACCTCGGCGCGGGTGTTGTCGTGCGGCGCGGCGGCGGCCGGCTGGACGGGGATGGCGCCGAGGGCGGCGGCAGCGGCGGACAGCACACCGAGGGCGGCGGCCGCGCCCCGGTCGAACCCGGACGGTACAAGGCGACTGTGGGACACCACGGGAAGCCGCACTCCCTTCGACGGTGGACAGGGCACTCCCCCGTGCCTGAGGACGCCCCGGGGAGGGGTGCGCTCACGGCGGGTGAGGGAAGCGCGGCCGACAGTAGCCGCGCGACGGTGTCCCGGCCAAAGACCTCCGCGGCCACAGAGCGTGACGTCCGGCCTGGGACCCAGGTCACCAGCGGGTGAAGGGGTCAGCACGAGGTGCGGGAATTCGCTCGTTCGGGCGGCCCTGTGTCCTGATCTTGAAGAAAAACAGGGCCGACCGTCACACTGTGTGACGGGCGGCCCTGTTCGAGGCGGAGCGGGTGTCAGCCGACGACGCGGACACCGAACTGGAAGCTGCCGATGGTGCCCATCGACTCGTAGCGGACGACCTTGCCCGGATACGGGGCGTGCAGGACCATGCCGTTGCCCGCGTAGAGGCCGACGTGGCCGAGGTCGTTGAAGAACACCAGGTCGCCCGGCTTGAGCTGGTCGCGCCCGATCTTCGTGCCGTCGTTCTGCTGCGTGTACGTGGTCCGGGTGATCGAGACACCGGCCTGGGCGTAGGCCCACTGGGTCAGCCCGGAGCAGTCGTAGGAGTTGGGACCACTGCCGCCGGAGACGTACGGCTTACCGACCTGGGTGTCGGCGGCGGCGAGGGCGGCGGCGCCGTAGCTGGAGGCGGGCGCCTCGTCGCCGAGCTCGACGCGTTCCCCGGCGTCGCGGCTGGCGCGGGTCTCCTGCTCGTCCAGGGCGGCCTTCTCCTCGGCCGTCAGGGTGTTGAGGAGCCGCTGCGCGGCGGCCAGCTTGCCCTGGACTTCCTTCTTCTTGTCCGCCAGGGTCTCGCGGGTGTCCGCGAGGTCCTCCAGCTTCTCGGTGGCCTCCTGGCGCTGCTGCGCGAGCGTGCGCTGCTTCTCCTGGATCTTCTTGAGCGCCTCGACCTGCTGGCTGGTCAGCTGGTCGAGCGTGGCGGCCTTGTCCAGGTAGTCGTCCGGGTCGGCGGAGAGGAAGAGCTGGATCGAGGAGTCGATGCCGCCCGAGCGGTACTGGGCGCTGGCCGCCAGGCCTATGCCCTCACGGAGCTCGTTGAGCTCCTCCTGGCCCTTGGCGACGTTGTCCTGGATCGTGGAGATCTCTTTCTCGAGCTTCTCCTGCTTCTCCTCGGCCCCGTTGAGCTTGTCGGTGGCCCGCCCGGCGTCCTCGTAGAGCTTGTGGACCTTGGCCTGGACGTCGTCCTTGCTCGGCTTCTCGCCGGGCGCCGCATTGGCGGCCTGCGAGGTCAGGGCCACGGCAGCGGCGGCAGCGGTGGTGAGCACGGTCACACGCGTACGGCTCGGCTGCTTGGGTCGACGGTGGGACGCCACGGTAGGTGAACTCCTTCTTGTGAGCGACCGACCGGCGGGGACTCCGGCGACGATCACCCGTTCAGAGGTTTGAGCCCAGACCCTAGTGACCCAATGGTGATCACTTCAAATCCCCCACAGGAAAAATCCCGTCCCAGGGCGCACAATTTACACTCAACGCACATCCGGTAGCGCTCGGTTGACGCTACGTTGCGCAACAGTTCCGTCAATTCGGTCATAGCGCCCGTACGTTGCCCTTGGGGCGCAAGGGATCGAAGGGTCAGGAAAGGCGCTTGAGGAGCACCGCGGAGGCGACCGGCCGGGCCCCCGCCTTGGCGATCCCGTCGGCCACCTCGCGGTCGGTGGAGACGACGATGACCGGCCGGCCGGGGGGTTCGGCGCGCACCAGCTGACGGATCAACTCGTCGGCGGTGACACGGGGTTTGGAGAACAGGACCCGCACTCCGCGCGGCGGCGCGAGCAGTACCGGCGCGGCCAGCTCCGCCCCGTCGAAGACACAGGTCACCTCGGCGCCGGTCTGCGCGGCGAGCTGGGAGAGCTGCCCGAGGAGCCGGAGCCGCTGCTTCTCCAGCGGCATCTGCGGATAGCCGGTCTTGGTGACGTTGTAGCCGTCGACGACGAGATGCGCCTGCGGCAGTGCCAGCAACTGGTCCAGGATCGCCGGGTCGTTCTCGGACAGCGCGCGGGCGGCGATGTCCTTCGGGGTCATCCGGCCCGGCTCGACCGCGTCGACGGTCTCGGCGGGGCGTACGGAGACCGGCGGCAGCGCCAGCTCCCGTCTGAGGCCCTGGGCCGCGTCCAGCACGGTGTCAAGGAGCAGCCGCACCCGCATGTCCTCGACGCTGCGGCCCTCGCGGGCGGCCCGCCGGGTGGCCTCCAGGGCGGCCTCCGCCTCACCGAGCCGGGCCTTGAGCCGCCGGGTCTCGCTCTCGGCGGCCGACACCTGGGCGTGGCCCTCGGCGCGCAGGGTCTCCATCTCGGCGTGCAGCTTGCGCAGGGCGGCCTCGCCGCGCTTGACGTCGCTGAGGGCGGCCCGGAGCTTGCGGTGCAGCGAGTCGGCGTCCCTCTTGGCCGCTTCCAGCTCCGCGCGCAGCCGTTCCGTCTCGGTCCTGGTGTGGCCGCGGGCCTCGGCGAGCTGCTCGCGCAGCCGCTCCAGCTCGGCCCGGCTCTCCTCGTCGGCGCGCTCGGCGTCGGCGCGCAGGGCCTCCTCACCGGCGGCGGCGACCAGCTTCACCCAGCCCGTGGGACGCAGTACGTAGGCCGCGGCCGCCACGTCCAGCGGATCCGCGGCCGGGGGCGGCGCGCCCGTGTCGAGGGCGCCGGCCAGCTCCGGGTGGGCCTCGCGGAACCGCTCCCCGATCCGCTGTCTGAAGAGCGTGTCGCTCTCCACGGCGGCCGCCATCGCGTTCCCGGCGAACTTCACCCGGCGGTTCGGGGCGAACCGGGCGTACTGCCTGAGCTGTGCGGGCAGTTCGGCGACGGTCAGTCCACCGAAGCCGTCGGAGACGATCTGCACGACGCGCTTGCGGACGCCCTCGGGCAGCGGACGGTCGAGCACCTCAGCGGCGCCGTCGCCCGGCCCCCCGCCTGAGCTCTCCACCATCCGTCACCCCAATGTCTGTGCGGGGCCCGCTCCCTCAGGAGCCGGCGCCCGGCCTGTCCACGAGTTCCACCTGGTCCACGGCGTTGCACCAGCGGCAACGGACCGATTCGATGGTCTCACTGACCACGTTGCGCTCCTCGACCTCGGGCTTCCCGGCGAGGTCGAGGTGAACGTACTCGACGACCTTCGACGAGCGGGTCACGTCGAACCGCGTGAGGTTGCCACAGAGCGTGCAGCGCCAGCGGGTGGTGTCCGTCGGCAGGGGAACCGTCATCGTGGCTGCTCTTCCTTCTTCCGGTCTCCGTGCAGCACCGGCGTCCCCGGTGCGTGTGGCTCGTAACCCTACGGCCTGACCGGTCCTGGACGCCTGTTCGCCTGCGGTGGCGGCGCGGATTGCGCGCCAGGGCGGGGCCGATCACCGTCGGCGGCGAGGCGGTCTGTGCGGGTGGGTCCCGTTACGTCATGCTCTGCTCATGATCGGCAAGTGGAGCACCTCGGCCGCCCGGGCCGTACGAAACGAGTCGGCGCCGGTGACGTACGGGCTGATCGCCGTCTGCTGTGCGCTCTTCCTGGTCGGACCGGCTGCGGGCCTCAACCCCGTGTACGGCACCGGGGACGAGCTGCTCGCCGCGCAGCGGGCGTACTTCCGGCGCTGGGGCGTCGTCCCGGTCGAGCTGTTCCACGGCACCCCGCGTGCGGCGCTCACCCCCCTCACGGCACTCTTCGTCCACGGCAGCTGGCTGCATCTGCTCGGCAACATGCTCTTCCTCTTCGTCTTCGGGGCGATGGCCGAGGAACGCATGGGCCATGTGGAGTTCGCCCTCTTCTACGTGGGCTGCGGCTATGTCGCGCTGGTGGCGTACGCGGCGGCGCACGCCGGGTCCCCGCAGTCGCTGGTCGGCGCGTCGGGGGCGATCTCCGCCGTCCTCGGCGCGTTTCTCTTCCTGTTCCCCAGGGCGCGGGTGACCAGCCTCCTGCCCTTCCTCTTCTTTCTTCCGCTGCGGTTCCCGGCATGGGTGACCCTGCCGTTCTGGGTGAGCCTGCAGTGGCTGGCCGCCGGACGGCAGACCTCGGGGCCGGGGGTCGCCTATCTGGCGCACCTGGTGGGATTCGGACTGGGGTTCGCCTACGCGTGGGGGCGCTACGGGCGTGGGGCTAGAGTGAAAGCGCCCGTGGATGCTCCGGTGGATGATCCGTCGGACGTCCCCGCTCCGGCCCCCGAGGGAGAGAAACAGCCGTGATCACCGCGATCGTGCTCATCAAGACCAGCGTGGACCGGATCCCGGAGATCGCGGAGTCGATCGCCGCCCTCGAATCCGTGAGCGAGGTGTTCTCGGTGACCGGTACCTACGATCTGGTCGCCATGGTCCGGGTGAAAGCCCACGACGACCTGGCCGACGTGATCCCCGGGTCCATCAGCAAGATCCCGGGTGTGCTGGGCACCGACACGCACGTGGCGTTCCGGACGTACTCGCAGCACGACCTGGAGGCCGCGTTCGCCATCGGACTGGACGGCTGAGCACCCCCGGACCGCCCTGGGACGAAGAAGATGAAGAAGTCCTCATCTCGCCCTCATCCGCGCCGACGGGTCCCCTCCGCAGGATCGTGCCCATGGTCTTCTCCCGCCGGATCGCGGCTCTCGCCGCCGTCGTGGCGATCCCGCTCGGGATCGCCGCGACCAGTTTCGCCCTGACCGACAGCCCCGAGGCGCCGAAGGTGCCGTCGAAGGTGGAGCTGGAGAGCGGGTCGCCGAGTCCCACACCCTCGCGGCCCGAGGCGACGCCCAGTGACGAGGTCGTGTCGCGGCCTCCGGTGACCGACAGTTCCGCGAGTGACGACGATGACGACGCCTCCGAGCAGGACGGCCGGGACGACGCCGACGACGGCCCCGGTGACGACGGCTGACCGACCGCGCGGGCGGGTCTCGGCCCGGGTCCGGATCCTTCTGTGGCTGCTCCTCGTGATGACCGTGGCGCTCGCCTCGGTGGCGACGACCACGCGGTCGATCCTCCTGCGGGACGTGGACCAGCGCGTCAACGAACTGCTGGTGCAGGAGGCCGGGGAGTTCACCAACCTCCAGGAGGAGGGCGTCGATCCGGAGACCGGGCGGCCCTTCACCGAACCGGCCCGGCTGCTGACCGTCTTCCTGCAACGGCAGAACGCCGACGTGCACGAGGAACTGATCGGACTCGTCGGCCGGCCCGGTCAGTCCCCCCGGTGGCTCAGACAGCAGCGGGAGATCGCCGTCGCGCTGCCGCTGTACAAGGACGCCGACGCCCAGCAGGAGATCTTCGACTCGCCCAGCTCCTCGGGAACCCTGGAGCGGCCGTCAGGGGAGATCCGCTGGGCGAAGGTGGAGGTGGCCCGGTACGGGGCCGCGGCGAACGCGGCGTTCGTGGTCGCCTTCCATCCGGCGGGCGAGCAGGAACGCGCCGACGAGGTGTTCCGGGTCCTCCTCGCCATCTCCGGGGTCGCGCTGCTGATGACAACCGGTATCGCCTGGGTGGTCGCGGGCCGGATCCTCAAGCCCGTACGGCTCGTGCGGTCCGCCGCGGCGCAGCTCACCGAGCAGGACCTCACCCGGCGCATCCCGGTGCAGGGCCGGGACGACGTGGCCGCGCTCGCCGAGACGTTCAACGCGATGCTCGACCGGCTGGAACGGGCGTTCGCCGCGCAGCGGGAGTTCGTCGACGACGCGGGCCACGAACTGCGCACCCCCATCACGATCGTGCGCGGCCATCTGGAGCTGATGGGTGACGATCCCGCCGAACGCGAGGAGACGGTCCGGCTGGTCACCGACGAACTGGACCGGATGAGCCGCATCGTCGAGGACCTGCTGCTGCTCGCCAAGGCCGAACGGCCCGACTTCGTCAGCCCCGAACCGGTCCAGCTCGCCGAACTCACCGCCGATGTGTACGTCAAGGCCCGCACCCTGGGCGACCGTGACTGGCAGCTCGCCGAAGTTGCGGACCTGGAGGCCGAGTTGGACCCCCAGCGGATCACCCAGGCGATGGTCCAGCTCGCCCAGAACGCCGTGCAGCACACCACCGCCGGCCAGACCATCCGCATCGGCTCCCGCGCCGACGGGGCGTCGATCGAGCTGTACGTCGTCGACTCGGGGCCCGGGGTGCAGCCGCAGGACACCGAGGTGATCTTCGAGCGGTTCCGGCGCGGCACCGCGAGACGCGGCGCCCGCGGCTCCGGCGCCGGGCTCGGTCTGTCGATCGTCCGCGCGATCGCCGAGGCCCACGGCGGCCGGGTCCGGCTGCATCCGACCGAGGGCGGCGGCGCCACGTTCGTCCTGACCCTGGAGGAGGCACGCGCATGAAACCGACGGACACAGAAGGGGCTCTCCCGTGAACCGCATCCTCATCGTCGAGGACGAGGAACGCATCGCCTCGTTCGTGGAGAAGGGCCTGCGCGCGGGCGGCTTCACCACGACCGTGGTCGGCGACGGCGACGCGGCCTACGAGTACGGCCTCACCGGCGGCTTCGACCTGATCGTCCTCGACATCGGGCTGCCCGGCCGCGACGGCTTCACCGTCCTGCGCGAGCTGCGCGAGGCCCGGGTGACCGTCCCGGTGATCGTGCTGACGGCCCGCGACTCCGTACGCGACACCGTGGCCGGCCTGGAGGGCGGCGCCGACGACTGGATGACCAAGCCGTTCCGCTTCGAGGAACTGCTCGCGCGCGTCCGCCTCCGGCTGCGTACGGCGGCGCGGGCGCCCGAGGTGACGATGCTGCGCAGCGGCGAACTGACCCTGGACCTGCGGACACGGCGGGCGCGGGCCGGGGACCGTCTGGTGGACCTGACCGCGCGGGAGTTCGTCCTGCTGGAGCTGTTCCTGCGCCACCCCGGCCAGGTCCTGTCCCGGGAGCAGATCCTGTCCCACGTGTGGGGCTACGACTTCGACCCGGGGTCGAACATCGTGGACGTGTACATACGGGCACTGCGCAAGAAGCTCGGGGCAGAGCAGCTGGAGACGGTGAGAGGCATGGGCTACCGGCTGCCTGCAGCCGCGCCCCGTTAGGGGCGCGGGGCTGTGTCGATATGCGGCTCCGCCGCGCGGGCGCGAGAAGCCCCACAGACCCGCAGACCCGCAGACCCGCAGACCCGCAGACCCGCAGACCCACAGACCCGCAGCCGAAGAACGACGTGAAGCTTCCTTCATAAACGACTCATCAAGAACTCACCCCCCACTTGAACCCTTGATGACGTGACCCTGAACCTCCGTCTGGCCACGTCCCTCTGCATAGCCCTCTCCCTCTGCGCCCTACTCGTCGTCCCCGGCAACTTCCCGGGCCTGGGCGGAGAGGCTCGCCTCACCCTCGCGGTGTTCGCACTGGCGACGGCCGCCTGGATCGGCACCCCCATCGACGACACCTACATAGCCCTCGGCGCCGGCCTCGCCCTCACCGTCACGGGAGTGATCAGCGACGACACCCTCTTCGGCACCCTCGGCGACGACACCGTATGGCTGCTGATCTGCGCGTTCGTCCTGGCGGCGGCGGTGACCCGGACGGGACTGGCGGGCCGGGCCGCGGCCTTCCTCGTCAGCGGCGCGCGCACCGTACGACAACTGACGCACCTGACGACGGCGGCGCTCGTCGTGACCGCGTTCGCCGTGCCCGCCACCTCGGGCCGGGCCGCCCTCGCGCTGCCCGTGTTCCTGGCCCTGGCCAAGGCGCTGGCCGACCGGCGACGACTGGTCGTGATGCTCGCGCTGCTGTTTCCGACCGTGATCCTGCTGTCCGCGGTGGCGACCCTGATCGGCGCGGGAGCACATCTGATCACCGTGTCGGTGCTGTGGGAGGCGACCGGCGACCGTATCGGGTTCACCGAGTGGCTGCTGCTGGGCCTGCCGCTGGCGATCGTGTCGTCCCATCTGGCGGCGGAGGCCGTCCTGTTGACGACGACCCGACGCGCGGACCGGCGGGGCCCCGTGCACGTCACGGTCGAGGAGATCCAGCTCCACAGCGAGCAGCCGGTGACCGGCTCCTGGTCCCCCGCCGAGTCGCGCTGCGCCCTGCTGCTGGCCACGGTCGTGGTCCTGTGGTGCAGCGAGCCGCTGCACCGGGTCCCCCCGGCCGTGGTCGCGCTGATCGGCGCGGTCGTCGCGTGCTCGCCGGCGCTGGGCACCGTGCGGCTGAAGGACGCGCTGCGGACCGTGCCCTGGTCGATGCTGCTCTTCATGGCCGCGACGATGGCGATGGGCGTCGCCCTCAGCGACTCGGGAGCGGCGAAGTGGCTGGTCTCGGGGCTGCCCCCGGGACTCACCCCGCCCCTGTTCCTGGCGGTGGTCGTGGCGCTGAGCACGGCCGCGCACCTGGTGCTGCAGTCGCGGTCGGCACGGTCGTCGGTACTGGTCCCGCTGGTGGTCGCGGCGGCTGTGGGGGCCGGGGTCAACCCGGTCGCCGCCGCGCTCGCCTCCACCGCCGCAGCCGGCTTCTGCCACACCCTCCCGGCGTCCGCGAAGCCGGTCGCGCTCTTCGCCGACCTCCCCGGCACGCCCACCTACACCCCCCGCGACCTGCTGCGCCTCTCCGCCGTCCTGGCGCCGCTGACCGCCGCCCTGATCGTGCTCTTCGCCCTGGCGGTGTGGCCGCTCATGGGCGTCCCGCTCGTCCCGTAACCCCCCGTCAGGAGCCCTGAGAACATGCTGAACCGAGTCGCCGTGGCCCCCAGTGGCTTCAAGGAGTCCCTGTCGGCCGAGGCCGCCGCCGAGGCCATCGCGGAAGGCGTCCGCCGGGTGGTCCCCGACGCCGAGCTGGACCTCATCCCCCTCGTGGACGGGGGCGAGGGCACCGCAGCCGCGCTGGCCGCCTCCACCGGGGGCCGTCTGGTCCCCCGGTTCGCCACGGGCCCGGTCGGCGCACCGGTGGACACCCACTTCGCCCTCCTCGGCTCCCCCGCCTCGGCCGTGACGGACACGGCCGTGGTGGAGATGGCCGCCGTCGCGGGACTCTCCCTCGTCCCGCCCGCCCTGCGCGACCCCGGCGCGACGACCACGTACGGCGTCGGCGAACTGATCCGCGCCGCGCTCGACACCGGCGTACGGCGGATCCTGATCGGCTGCGGCGACTCCGGTACGTCGGACGGCGGGGCCGGCGCCCTCCAGGCGCTGGGCGCACGCCTCCTGGACGCCGACGGTGTCGAACTACCTCCGGGAGGAAGGGAGTTGGTCCGACTCGACCGGATGGACCCGGCCGGTCTCGACCCCCGCCTGAAGGAAGTGGAGCTGCTGGTCGCCTGCAACCCGTTCAACGTGCTGTGCGGCGAGCGGGGTGTGGCCCGGGTATTCGGCCCGCAGAAGGGGGCGACACCGGAGCAGGTCGAGGAGCTGTCCACGGCCCTGGAGAACTGGGCGTGCGTCCTCACTCGCGACCTGCCCGACACGTCGGCCGGGATCGACCTCCGGTACGGCCCCGGCACCGGCGCCTCAGGCGGCCTCGGGGCCGGACTGGCCGCCCTGGGGGCACGGCTGCTCCCCCGCTTCGAGGTCCTGCTGGGCCACCTGGACCTCGACGCCCGACTCGCCCGCGCCGACCTGGTCATCACCGCCGAGGGCGCCCTCGACCACCAGACTCCGCGCGGCAAGGTCCCCGCCGAGGTGGCCCGCCGCGCCAAGCTGCACGGCCGCCCGGTCCTCGCCCTGGCGGGCACCCTCGGCGAGGGCGCGCACGAGGTGCCGGGCGTGGACGCGTACACCGGCATCCTGCCCGCCCCGATGGCCCTCGCCGAGGCCATGCTCCGCGCGAGTGAACTCCTCGCGGACGCCACGGAACGGGCCCTGCGGATGATCGTGTTGGGCGCGCGGGTGACGGCGGGCAGCCGGACGACCGGCCACCGTACGGCGGACCGCCCCGCTGCCGACCGTCAGACGGCCGGCACGCAACGCCCGTCCTCCGTACGGTAGTTCCACTTCGCGCCGTCCCGTACGAGTTCCTTCACCGCGCCCACGAACCGCTCCACGTGCTCGTCGGGGGTGCCCGCGCCGAAGCTCACCCGGATCGCGTTGAGGGAACGCTCGCCGGGTGCGGCCTCGGGGGCGCCGCACTCGCCCTGGGTCTGCGGGTCGCTGCCGAGGAGGGTGCGGACGAGGGGGTGGGCGCAGAAGAGGCCGTCGCGTACGCCGATGCCGTACTCGGCGGAGAGGGCGGCGGCGAAGTGGGAACTGTTCCAGCCCTCGACGACGAAGGAGAGGACGCCCACGCGCGGGGCGTCGTCCCCGAAGAGCGAGAGGATCCGCACCTCGGGCACCTCGGCGAGCCCGGCGCGCACGGTGTCGATGAGGTGCCGCTCACGGGCGACCAGGGTGTCGAATCCGGCTTCGGTGAGGGCCTTGCAGGCGGAGGCGATGGAGTAGGCGCCGATGACGTTGGGCGAGCCGGCCTCGTGCCGGGCGGCGGTCTCGTGCCATTCGACGTCCACGCCGCCGTCGGTGCGCCGGGTCACCTTGCGGCTGGCACCGCCGCCCGCCAGGTACGGGTCCGCCTCGCGCAGCCAGTCGGCGCGGCCGGCGAGGACGCCCGAACCGAAGGGCGCGTACAGCTTGTGACCGGAGAAGGCGACCCAGTCCACGTCCAACTCCTGTACGGAGAGGGGGTGGTGGGGAGCGAGCTGGGCGGCGTCGAGGACGATCCGCGCGCCGTGCGCGTGCGCGGCGGCGGCCAGTTCACGCACCGGCCAGATCTCGCCGGTGACGTTGGAGGCGCCGGTGACGCACACCAGCGCCGGCCCGTGCGGGTCGCGTCCCGCGAGCGCGGTCTCCAGCGTGGTGACGGCCTGCTCCGGCGTCCGGGGCGCGTCCAGGTACGTCACCCGCGCGTTCCGCCAGGGCAGCAGCGAGGCGTGGTGCTCGGTCTCGAAGACGAAGACCTGGCAGTCGGCGGGGAGCGCCTGGGCCAGCAGGTTCAGGGAGTCCGTCGTCGAGCGGGTGAAGATCAGTTGGTCGTCGGCCCGGCAGTCGAGGAACTCCGCGACGGTCCGGCGGGCGTCCTCGAAGAGGTCGGTCGACAGCTGGGAGAGGTAGCCGGCGCCGCGGTGGACGCTGCCGTAGTAGGGCGCGTAGGCCGCCACGTCGTCCCAGACGCGCTGCAGGGCCGGGGCGCTGGCCGCGTAGTCGAGTGCGGCGTAGGTGACCTCGCCGCCGGTGACGAGCGGGACCGTGACATCCCGGCCCAGAACGGGCAGCGGGGCGCAAACGGACTGGTCGGCGGCAAGGGTGGAGACAGACATCGCGAACTCCCGTGAGGAGGCATGCGGAAAGAAGGCATGCGGAGGAAGAGAAAGCAGAGAAAGGGGTGCGCGGAGGCGGGGCTCGGCGGCCCTATCGCATTCGCTTGCTCACGGAAGACTCCCTCGAAGCCGCGCTTGCCGTAGACCTCGCTGCCTACGGCCCGGTCTTCACCCGGGGCACCCCGCCACGGAAGGAGGGTTGCCGGACAGCCAGCCGGGGCTATGGGCTGTCACTCATGACCTGAAGCAGAACGTACGCGACGTGATCGCCACGCCGCAACTCGTGTCCGGATCGCGGGATAGCGCCTGATAGCTCGGGGGTGCGTGTTTCGTCGGCGGGTGCGGGTCCGGTGGGGCTTCTCGCGCAGTTCCCCGCGCCCCTGAAAAGCACGGGCTGCGCCCCGTGCTTTTCAGACCCGCCGCCGGTCGCCTTTCGAGGCCACGGGGCCTGCGATCTTCAGGGGTGCGGGGAACTGCGCGACCAGCCCCCACTCACCCGCACCCGACGAACTACCGATGCGTCGCAGCGACCCACCGCTCGAGAACCCCCCGCGCCGCCCCGGAGTCGATCGACTTTGCCGCGCGCTCCATCCCACCCCGCAACTGCTCCGCCAGCGACGCGGACGTCGGCTCCAACGCCACCAGCGCCGCCGCCGAGTTGAGCAGCACCGCGTCCCGCACGGGACCGGTCTCCCCGCCCAGCAACCGCCGTGCGACATCCGCGTTGTAGGACGCGTCGGCCCCCCGCAACGCCTCCACCGGCACCAGTTCCAACCCCACGTCACGCGGGTCGAAGCTCTCCTCGGTCACCTTGCCGTCCCGTACGACCCACACCCGCGAGGTCGCCGTGGTGGTCAGCTCGTCCAGCCCGTCGTCGCCGCGGAAGACCAGTGAGGAGTTGCCGCGTTCGGCGAAGACTCCGGCCATGATCGGCGCCATCCGGGGGTCCGCGACGCCGACCGCCTGGGCCCGTACCTTCGCGGGGTTGGCCAGCGGCCCGAGCGCGTTGAAGACGGTCCTGATGCCCAACTGCCCGCGTGCCGCGGCCACATGACGCAGCGCCGGATGGAACTTCACCGCGAAGCAGAAGGTGATCCCGGCCTCCTCGGCGACCTCGGCGACCCGCTGCGGTGTCAGCTCCAGATTGACGCCGAGCTTCTCCAGCACATCGGACGCCCCGGACGCCGACGACGCGGCCCGGTTGCCGTGCTTGACGACCTTCGCGCCCGTACCGGCGACGACGATCGACGACATCGTGGAGATGTTGACCGTCTTGGCGCCGTCCCCGCCCGTACCGACGATGTCGACGGTCCTCCCGGACACCTCGATCACCTTGGCGTGCTCGTACAGCGCCTCGACGAGACCGGTGATCTCCTCGACGGTCTCCCCCTTGGCCCGCAGGGCCACCACGAACCCGGCGATCTGCGCGTCCGTCGCCTCACCGCGCATGATCTGGTCCATCGCCCAGAAGGTGGCACCGGCGTCCTGGTCCTGCCCGGACAGCAGCGCGTTCAGCACGGCGGGCCAGGAACGGCCCGCCGCGGTGTCGCCTCCAGCGGGGGTCACAGCGCTCATAGCCGCTCCTGGGTGTCGTAGCGCGCGAGATGCCGCGCGATCCGCGAAATCAACGATGTCCTCCCACCCTATCCAGGTCGGGGCACGGCGAAGGGCCCCCGTCCGAAGATCGGACGGGGGCCCTTCGACCGTGGTGTGGCGAAGCGAAGCGATCAGTGGTGGCCGTGGCCGCTCGTGATCTCCTTGTACTCCTCGACGGTCGGCTTGACGATCTGGCTGTCCTCGCCGTAGTACGCCTTGTTCAGCTTGACGCGGACCTTCTCCAGGCGCGAGACCTTGCGGGCGACACCGTTCTCGTCGACCGCGGGACCGATCTCGGCCGGCTTGTACTGCTCGTGCGCCGTGAGCGTGTGCAGCTGCTCCTGGCTGAGCGGCTCGTGGACCTCGATGAACTCACCGTGCGGCAGGCGCTTGATGATGCCGGTCTCGCGACCGTGCAGGATCTTGTCCTTGTCCCGGCGCTGCAGGCCGAGGCAGATGCGCTTGGTGATGATGAACGCGACGACCGGGGCCACGAAGAACGCGATCCGGACGAACCAGGTGATCGAGTTGATCGACAGGTGGAAGTGGGTCGCCCAGAGGTCGTTTCCACCACCGATCAGCAGGACCATGTACCAGGTGATCCACGCGACACCGAAGGCCGTACGGGTCGGGGCGTTGCGCGGGCGGTCCAGGATGTGGTGCTCGCGCTTGTCGCCGGTGACCCAGGACTCGATGAACGGGTAGACGGCGATCGCGACCAGGACCAGCGGGAAGATCACCAGCGGGATGAACACACCCAGGACGAGCGTGTGACCCCAGAAGTTGATCTCCCAGCCCGGCATGACACGGATCAGACCCTCGGAGAAGCCCATGTACCAGTCGGGCTGCGCGCCGGTGGAGACCTGGTCGGGCCGGTAGGGGCCCATGGTCCAGATCGGGTTGATCGTGGCGATCGCCGAGATGATCGCGATGACACCGAAGACCAGGAAGAAGAAGCCGCCGGCCTTCGCCATGTACACGGGGAGCAGCGGCATGCCGACGACGTTGTTGTTCGTCTTGCCGGGGCCCGCGTACTGCGTGTGCTTGTGGTAGAAGACCAGGATCAGGTGCGCCACCACCAGGCCGAGCATGATGCCCGGCAGCAGCAGGATGTGGACCGAGTAGAAGCGGGCCACGAAGTCGCCGCCCGGGAACTCCCCGCCGAAGAGGAAGAACGACAGGTACGTGCCGACGATCGGCACGGACAGGACCGCGCCCTCCATGAAGCGGACACCGGTGCCGGAGAGCAGGTCGTCCGGGAGCGAGTAACCGGTGAAGCCGGTGAACATGCCGAGGACGAACAGCAGGAAGCCGAACAGCCAGTTGACCTCACGCGGCTTGCGGAACGCGCCCGTGAAGAACACGCGCATCATGTGCACGAACATGCCGGCGAGGAAGACCAACGCGGCCCAGTGGTGGATCTGCCGGATCAGCAGACCACCGCGCACCTCGAAGGAGATGTGCATGGTCGAGTTGAACGCCTCGGACATCAGCTGGCCCTGCAGCGGGACGTAGCTGCCGTGGTACTCCACCTCGTTCATCGACGGGTGGAAGAACAGCGTCAGGTACACACCCGTGAGGATGATGATGATGAAGCTGTACAGGCAGATCTCGCCCAGCATGAACGACCAGTGGTCGGGGAAGATCTTGCGCATGTTGGCCTTGGCCAGGGAGTAGATCCCGAGCCGGCCGTCGGCCCAGTCGGCGACGCGCTCGCCGGCCGGTGCCTTGTCACGCTTGTCGCGTGCGTCGGTGGTGGGCGTAGTACTCATCCGCGCTCCCAGAAGGCAGGACCGACGGGCTCTTCGAAGTCGCCGACCGCTTCGAGGTAGCCGTCTTCACCGACGGTGATCCTCAGCTGCGGAAGGGCGTGACCCGCGGGGCCGAAGATGACCCGCCCGCCGTCGGCGAGGTCGAAGGTGGACTGGTGGCAGGGGCAGAGCACGTGGTGCGTCTGCTGCTCGTACAGGGAGATCGGGCATCCCACGTGGGTGCAGATCTTCGAGAACGCCACGATGCCCTCGTGGGACCACTCCAGCTCGCGCTTGTCCTTGATGTCGTTCGGCTGGATCCGAACGATCATCAGGGCGTCCTTGGCGATGTTCTTCTGGAAGTCGTGGTCGTGCTCGTCCAGGCCGTCCGGCATGGCGAAGGTCAGCGACCCGACCGCGACGTCGGAGGGACGCAGCGGCTCGTTGGTGTTCATGTTGACGAGCTTCTTGCCCTTGGCCCAGGTGGTGTGCCGCAGCTTGGTGCCGGGCGCGGGGCCGAGGCCGCCGAGCAGGAAGACACCGGAGAGCGGGAACAGGGCCAGCGCGCCGAACATCGTGGTGCGGATCAGCTTGCGGCGGCCGAGCGCGGACTCCTTGGCACCCTGCTTGAAGTCGGCCAGGACCTTCGCCTTGACCTCGGGCGAGGCCTCGATCGGGTGCCGCTCGTCGGCGACCTCCACGTCCGACATCAGCGTGCGGGCCCAGTGGACCGCGCCGGCGCCGATGCAGAACAGCGACAGGCCCAGCGTCATGCCCAGCGCGAAGTTCAGCGCGCTGATGTGACCGATCGGCCAGACGTAGATCGACTTGTCGACGTCGATCACCAGGTACGCGGCGATGAAGGCGACGGTGGCCAGCATCGACACGGTGAACAGCAGGGCGACCGTGCGCTCGGACCGCTTGGCGGCCCGCTCGTCGATGTCCTGGACCCGGTGCTCGTGGGGCGGCAGGCCGGGGTCCGCGAAGGGGTTCTCCTCGTCCGCGACCGTCACCGCGCCGTGCGCGTCCTGCTCGGTGGGCAGGTTCTCTTCTGGAATCTCTTGGCTACTCATGACTTCTTGGCCTTTGCGGTCCGAGCGGCGACCCAGACGGCGACGGCGATCAGCGCGCCGAGCCCGAACACCCAGCCGAAGAGGCCTTCGCTGACCGGGCCGAGCCCGCCGAGGCTGAGGCCACCGGGCTCCACGGTGTCGTCGCTGTTGACCGCGTCGAGGTACGCGATGATGTCCTTCTTGTTCTCCTCCGACAGCGTGGTGTCGGGGAAGGACGGCATGTTCTGCGGGCCCGTCTGCATGGCCTCGTAGATGTGCTTCGGGTCGACACCCTCAAGGGACGGCGCGTACTTGCCCTCGGACAGCGCACCACCCTTGCCGGTGAAGTTGTGGCACTGAGCACAGTTGGTCCGGAACAGTTCGCCGCCCTCGGCGATGTCCGCGCCCTCGGGGTCGTACTCGTTCTCGGTCGGGATCTCCGGGCCGGCGCCCAGGGAGGCGATGTACGCCGCGAGCTGGTCGATCTCGGCCTGGGAGTAGACGACCGGCTTCTTCGGGATCTGCGCGCCGGGCTGCTGGGCCGGCATACGGCCGGTGCCGACCTGGAAGTCGACGGCCGCGGCGCCCACACCAGTGAGCGGCGGACCGTCGGTGGTGCCCTGACCGCCGGTGCCGTGGCAACTCGCGCAGCCGACGGCGTAGAGCTTCTTGCCCTCCTCGATGGTGAGGGTCTGCGCGGTTTCTTCGGCCACCGCCTTGTCCGCGGGCGCGAAGGCGGTGTACAGCCCCGCGCAGGCCGCCAGCGCGATGGTTAGGACGACGAGCGCCGCCAGCGGATGGCGTCGTCGTGCGGAGAGCTTTTTCACGGATTACCCCGGTGTCAGGATCTTCTGCGTCGGTGCTTCTGGAAGGGTCGTTCTCGGTGCGAGGCCGGCGCGTCGGTCGCCCGGCCCGGCCGACCGATCTACTTGATCATGTAGATCGTGGCGAAGAGGCCGATCCAGACGACATCGACGAAGTGCCAGTAGTAGGACACGACGATGGCCGCGGTCGCCTGCTCGTGGGTGAACCTCTTGGCCGCGTAGGTGCGTCCGAGGACCAGCAGGAAGGCGATGAGACCGCCCGTCACGTGCAGGCCGTGGAAGCCGGTGGTCAGGTAGAAGACCGAGCCGTAGGGGTCGGACGAGAGCGACAGGCCCTCGTGCATGACCAGCTCGGTGTACTCGAAGACCTGACCGCCGATGAAGATCGCACCCATCACGAACGTGACGATGAACCACATCCGGAGCTTCTTCACGTCCCCGCGCTCGGCGGCGAACACGCCGAGCTGGCAGGTGAGGGAGGAGAGCACCAGGATCGTGGTGTTCGTCGCCGAGAACGGGAAGTTCAGGGTGTCGGCCTTCTCCGACCAGAACTCCGGACCGGTCACCGATCGCAGGGTGAAGTACATCGCGAAGAGGGCCGCGAAGAACATCAGCTCGGAACTCAACCAGATGATGGTTCCGACGCTGGTGAGGTTCGGCCGGTTGACCGACGGGTGCGCGTGCCCGGTTTCTACTGTCGTTGCTGTCGCCACGACCGACATTATGTCGGTCGCTTATCCCGCCCTCACTCCGGGGGGTGCCGTTCGGAGTGTTGCTGCCTTCCGTACCGGTGCTGACGTGGTCTTCGAGGGAGTAGCATCCGCGCATCGGGCCCTGTCCTTAAGACGCTGACGTCACGGAGGAACAATGCAGCCGACCGCCACGGTGCTGGTCTACAGCGACGACTCCAACACCCGGGAGCAGGTGCGGCTCGCGACCGGGCGCCGCCCCGCTCCGGACGTGCCGGCCGTGGAGTTCGTCGAGTGCGCGACCCCCGCCGCCGTCATCAAGGAGCTGGACAGGGGCGGCATCGACGTCTGTGTCCTCGACGGCGAGGCCGTGCCCATGGGGGGCATGGGGGTGTGCCGGCAGATCAAGGACGAGATCTTCGAGTGCCCGCCGGTGCTGGTGCTGATCGGGCGGCCGCAGGACGCGTGGCTCGCGACGTGGAGCCGGGCGGACGCGGCGGTGACCCTGCCGGTGGAGCCGGTGGAGTTCGCGGCGGCGCTGGCCGCCCTGCTCCGCAGCAGGCAGGCACTGAGCGCCTAGATCTCGTCTACACCGACTCCGGCCTCAGGCGCGCCTGCACCTGGGGCCCGGGGACCTCCTGGGTGCCGCCCACCAGGGCGCTGCCCTCGCGCCAGTGCTTCCAGTCGAGGTTCCAGTCGCCGTAGCCGTTGCCGAAGGGGGCCATGGTGTCGCCGGCCGAGTTGACGACCTCGACGATGTCGCCCTCGTTGATGGTGTCGTAGAACCACTGGGCGTTGCCCATGCTCATGCCGGTGCAGCCGTGGCTGACGTTGGCGTAACCCTGGGAGCCGGTGGACCAGGGGGCGGCGTGGACGTACTCGCCGCTGTTGGTGACCCTGACGGAGTGGTGCACGGTCAGGTCGTAGAAGTCCGACGCACCTATGCTGGCGCTGGTCATGCGAACGGTGCCTTCCTTGGCCAGCACCACTTTGACCCCGTTGCGGGTGTCGTAGCCCGGCATGCCGGTGGTGACCGGTATCTGCTTGATGACCTCGTCGTTCTTGTAGACGGTCATCTGGTGCGCGGCGGCGTCCGTGACGGCGACTATCTTGGCGCCCGTCGTCAGCTCGATGGGCTCGGCCTTTCCGCCCCAGAGCCGGTCGCCTATCTTCAGGCCCTCCAGGTTGCTGTGCACCCGGATGGTGGCCTCGGCGGGCCAGTACTCCTTGGGCCGGTAGTGCAGCTTCTTGTCGTCCACCCAGTGCCAGGTGCCCTCCGCGGCGGGTGTGGAGTCCACCTTGAGCGCCCGTTCGACGACGGAACGGGCGGCCTTGTCCTTGACCGGTCGGCTGAGCTCGGCGGTGACGGGCTGGCCGACGCCGTACCTGCCCTCCTTCGGTCCGAAGGTGACGTTCAGGCGCTTCTTGGTGAGCGGGCGGCCCGTGTCGAAGGCGACGTTCTCGCGGCCGGGGGCGCCGTCCTCGTCCTCGGTGCTCACATGGACCGTGTAGCGGGCGTTGGCGGCGAGCGGTGAGGTGGAGTGCCAGCGGCGCCCGTCGGCGGAGAGTTCGCCCGCCACATAGCGTCCTGCGGCGTCCACGGCGGTGACGTCGGTGATGCGTCCGTCGTCCTTGGCGGTGACTTCCAGCGGCTTGTCCGGGTCGGCCTTCTCGCCGTCGCCGGTGGGGGTGTTGAAGGAGACGTGGTCGGCCGCGTCGTAGGGCGTGCCGGAGAGGGGGTGGCCACCGGAACCGCAGGCGGCGACGCCCGCTCCCAGGGAGACCACCAGCAGGGTGCAGCCGACGACTATGCGGTTACGGGGTGAGGTGCTCATGGGTTCAACGTAGGAACGGCCGTCGGGTGCGGCGCGTCGGGTGAGCCGTGTGGGCTACGGGCGGCGTGGCGAAAGGGGGAAGCCCGGACCTCCTGTCGGAGTGTCCGGGCTTCCGTGCGCGCGGTGCGTGCTAGGGGCGCGTGCTACTGGTTCTGGTTCTCGCCGCGGTAGTACTCGAAGACCCAGCCCCACAGGCCGATCAGGATGATCGGGGTGGAGAAGTACAGCAGCCACCAGCCGAAGACGACGCCCATGAAGGCGAGCGCGCCGCCCACGCCGAGGGCGAGGGGCTGCCAGCTGTGCGGGCTGAAGAAGCCCAGCTCACCGGCGTCGTCCGCGACGTCGGCCTCCTTGTCGTCCTGCGCGCCCACGTCGACCCGCCGGGCCGTGAAGGCCAGGTAGTAGCCGACCATGATGCACAGGCCGAAGGCCAGGAAGAGCGCCGTGGTGCCGGCCGGCTCCTTCGACCACACGCCATAGACGATCGCCATGGCGAGGACGAAGACGCTCAGCCAGATGAACATCTTGCCTTGGACCTTCACTTGCCGGCCTCCTTGCCGCTGGCAGCGAGCTCGCCTGCCGCCGGGCCGCCGTGCGCGAGCTGTTCGAGCGCGGCGATCTCCGGGTGGTGCAGGTCGAACGCCGGGGATTCACTGCGGATCCGCGGCAGGGTGAGGAAGTTGTGCCGCGGCGGCGGGCAGGAGGTCGCCCACTCCAGGGAGCGGCCGTAGCCCCACGGGTCGTCGACGCCGACGGGCTTGCCGTACTTGGCGGTCTTCCACACGTTGTAGAGGAACGGCAGGATCGACAGACCGAGCACGAACGAGGCGATCGTGGAGATCGTGTTCAGCGCGGTGAACCCGTCGGCCGCGAGGTAGTCCGCGTACCGGCGCGGCATGCCTTCGGCGCCCAGCCAGTGCTGGACGAGGAAGGTGCCGTGGAAGCCGATGAACAGCGTCCAGAAGGTGATCTTGCCGAGGCGCTCGTCGAGCATCTTGCCCGTCATCTTCGGCCACCAGAAGTGGAAGCCGGAGAACATCGCGAACACCACGGTGCCGAAGACGACGTAGTGGAAGTGCGCCACCACGAAGTACGAGTCGGAGACGTGGAAGTCCATCGGGGGCGAGGCCAGGATGACACCGGTCAGACCACCGAAGGTGAAGGTGATCAGGAAGCCGGTGGCCCAGAGCATCGGTGTCTCGAAGGACAGCGAGCCCTTCCACATCGTGCCGATCCAGTTGAAGAACTTCACGCCGGTCGGTACGGCGATGAGGAACGTCATGAAGGAGAAGAACGGCAGCAGTACGCCGCCGGTGACGTACATGTGGTGCGCCCACACCGTCACCGAGAGGCCGGCGATCGCGATGGTCGCGCCGATCAGGCCCATGTAGCCGAACATCGGCTTGCGGGAGAAGACCGGGATGACCTCGGAGATGATGCCGAAGAACGGCAGCGCGATGATGTACACCTCTGGATGGCCGAAGAACCAGAAGAGGTGTTGCCAGAGCAACGCGCCGCCGTTGGCCGCGTCGAAGACATGGGCACCGAACTTGCGGTCCGCCTCCAGGGCGAACAGCGCGGCCGCGAGGACCGGGAAGGCGAGCAGGACCAGGACACCGGTCAGCAGCACGTTCCAGGTGAAGATCGGCATGCGGAACATCGTCATGCCGGGCGCGCGCATGCAGATGATCGTGGTGATGAAGTTGACCGAGCCGAGGATCGTGCCGAAGCCGGAGAAGGCCAGACCCATGATCCACATGTCGGCGCCGATGCCCGGGCTGCGGACCGCGTCCGACAGCGGGCTGTAGGCGAACCAGCCGAAGTCGGCCGCGCCCTGCGGGGTGAGGAAGCCACCGACCGCGATGAGCGAGCCGAAGAGGTACAGCCAGTACGCGAACATGTTCAGCCGCGGGAACGCCACGTCGGGCGCGCCGATCTGTAGCGGCATGATCCAGTTGGCGAATCCGGCGAACAGCGGCGTCGCGAACATCAGCAGCATGATCGTGCCGTGCATCGTGAACGCCTGGTTGAACTGCTCGTTCGACATGATCTGCGTACCCGGGCGGGCGAGCTCGGCGCGCATGAAGAGCGCCATGACGCCGCCGATGCAGAAGAACGCGAACGACGTGACCAGGTAGAGCGTGCCGATCGTCTTGTGGTCGGTGGTCGTCAGCCACTTGACGATCACCTCACCACGCCGCTGGCGCCGGACGGGCAGCTCGTCCTGGTAATGGGACCCAGCTGCCTCGGCACCCTGAGGTTCGTTGAGGATGCTCACAGTACGTTCGACTCCCGGTTCTTCTCGTGCTGCGTCTGCTCGATACCGGCCGGGACGTAACCGGTCTGTCCCTTCTCCACGAGCGACTTGAGGTGCTCCTCGTAGCGCTCCTGGGAGACGACCTTCACGTTGAAGAGCATCCGCGAGTGGTCCACGCCGCAGAGTTCGGCGCACTTGCCCAGGAAGGTGCCCTCCTGGTTGGGGGTCACCTGGAAGGCGTTGGTGTGGCCCGGGATGACGTCCTGCTTCATCAGGAACGGCACCACCCAGAAGGAGTGGATGACGTCACGCGAGGTGAGGACGAAGCGGACCGTCTTGCCCTCGGGGAGCCAGAGGGTCGGGCCGGGGTTGCCGGTCTGCGGGTTCTTGTCGCCAGGGATGCCGCAGGTGTAGACGCCGCCGGCGTTCGCCGGGAAGTCCTTCTTGTACCGGTCCGGGATCGCCGCCAGGTTCTTGTCGGTGGCCGCGTCGCCGGTGGAGCCTTCGACGTTCTCGATGTAGTTGAAGCACCAGCTCCACTGGAAGCCGACCACGTTGACCGTGAGGTCCGGCTTCTTCGACGTGTCGAGCAGCTTCGACTCGTCGCGGGCGGTGAAGTAGAAGAGCACCGAGACGATGATCAGCGGGACGACCGTGTACAGCGCCTCGATGGGCATGTTGTACCGGGTCTGTGGGGGAACTTCGACCTTGGTGCGGCTGCGCCGGTGGAAGAAAGCACTCCACAGGATCAGGCCCCACACCAGCACGCCCGTGGCGAGCGCGGCCGCCCACGACCCCTGCCACAGGGAGAGGATCCGCGGAGCCTCTTCCGTGGTCGGGGTGGGCATGCCCAGGCGGGGGAAGTCCTCCCATGTGCAACCGGTGGCGGTCGCCAGGACCAGGCCTGCGGTCATTGCCTGCAGCAGCTTCCGCCGCATCGGGCGCCGCGGCGAGCGGTCGGAGCCGTTGGGACTCACGTAGCGCCTTCCCGAGAGTCTCGCCCGCGCGGTATGGCTGCGGCCTTCTCGCTGGTCGGTCGCCGCCCTGCGACGGGCAGGGGTTTGGATGTTTATGCGGACCAAACCCTACTGGACGCGTTTTGGGGTCGCGCGGGGAGGGGGGGCCAACTCGCCGGGGGTCACTTGTAGCGGCTACTCGGGGTGTCGGGTGCGCCTAATAGCTCGGGGGTTCGGGTGATTTGGCGGGTGCGGGTTGTTTGTGGTTGCTCGCGCCCCGCGGCGGAGCCGCTGATGTCATCGCCCCGCGCCCCTGACGGGGCGCTGCCCTCAGCCCCTGCTTATAGCGTGGGGTCGTGGCCTACTTCGACTCCGCTTCCTCCGCTCCCCTTCATCCCGTCGCGCGGCAGGCGCTGCTGGCTTCGCTGGACGAAGGGTGGGCCGATCCCGCGCGGTTGTACCGGGAGGGGCGGCGGGCGCGGCTGCTGTTGGACGCGGCCCGGGAGGCCGCCGCCGAGGCCGTGGGATGCCGGGCGGACGAACTGGTCTTCACCCCGTCGGGGACGCGGGCGGTGCACTCCGGGATCGCGGGGGTGACGGCCGGGCGGCGGCGGACCGGGCGCCACCTGATCGTGTCGGCGGTCGAACACTCGTCGGTGCTGCACGCGGCGGAGGTGCACGAGGCCGCGGGCGGGACCGTCACGCAAGTGGAAGTGGATCGCTCCGGGTCGGTCGCCCCGTCCGCCTACGCCGAGGCCCTGCGCCCCGACACCGCGCTCGCCTGTCTCCAGTCCGCCAACCATGAGGTGGGCACCGAGCAGCCGGTGGCCGAAGTGGCGGCCCTCTGCCGGGAGGCCGGGGTGCCGCTGCTGGTGGACGCGGCGCAGTCGCTCGGCTGGGGGCGGGTGAACGGGGACTGGTCGGTGTTGACCGGCAGTGCCCACAAATGGGGCGGACCGTCCGGGGTCGGGCTCCTCGTCGTCCGCAAGGGGGTGCGGTTCTCGGCGCAAGGTCCCGCCGACGAGCGGGAGTCGGGGCGGGCCGCCGGTTTCGAGAACATCCCGGCGATCGTGGCGGCCGCCGCCTCACTGCGGGCCGTACGGGCGGAGGCCGACGAGGAGGCCGTACGGCTGCGGGAGTTGACGGAGCGGATCCGGGCGCGGGTGCCGGCGCTGGTGCCGGACGTGGAGGTGGTGGGCGACCCGGAGCGCCGGCTGCCGGGGGTCGTCACCTTCTCCTGTCTCTATGTCGACGGGGAGACATTGCTGCACGAGCTGGACCGCGAGGGCTTCTCCGTCTCCTCCGGGTCCTCGTGCACGAGCAGCACGCTGACGCCGAGCCATGTGCTGCGGGCCATGGGGGTGCTGAGCGAGGGGAACGTCCGGGTGTCGCTGCCTGCGGGGGCGGCGGCCGAGGACGTCGAGCGGTTCCTGTCCGTGCTGCCGGGGGCGGTCGCGACGGTCCGGGAGAAGCTGGGGGCGCCGGTGAGCACCACCGTGTCGGCCGTGCGGGAGGACGCTCTCGTCGTGGACGCGCTCGGCAAGCGGTGCCCGATCCCCGTCATCGAGCTGGCCAAGGTGATCGGCGACGTCCCGGTCGGCGGCACCGTCCGCGTCCTCTCGGACGACGAGGCGGCCCGCCTGGACATTCCGGCGTGGTGCGAGATGCGGGGCCAGGAGTACGTGGGGGAAGAGCCGGCGGAGCGGGGTTCGGCGTATGTGGTGCGCAGGGTGACCTGACGGGGGGTTCGCGCCCCTGAAGATGAGGCCGAAGGCCTCTCTTCAGGGGCGCGGGGAACTGCGCGACCAGCCACGACGAACCCGCGGCCGACAACGCACCGACCACGCAACCCCGTAGTCGCCGCGGCCGGCCTCAGCCCAGGTGCTTCTTCACTTCCGCCGCCGCCTCGTCCCCGTACGCCTTCTCGAACCGGCCCATGAAGTGGGCCCGCCGCAGCTGGTACTCCTGTGTCCCCACCGTCTCGATCACGAGCGTGGCGAGCATGCAGCCGACCTGCGCCGCCCGCTCCAGCGAGACACCCCACGCCAGCCCCGAAAGGAAGCCCGCTCGGAACGCGTCCCCGACACCCGTGGGCTCGACCTTGCGCTCCTCCTCGGGGCAGCCGACCTCGATGGGGTCCTCACCGGCCCGCTCGACGCGGACACCGCGCGAGCCGAGCGTGGTCACCCGGTGGCCCACCTTCGACAGGATCTCCTCGTCCGACCAGCCGGTCTTGGACTCGATGAGGCCCTTCTCGTACTCGTTGGAGAACAGGTACGTGGCGCCGTCCAGCAGTATCCGGATCTCGTCGCCGTCCATGCGGGCGATCTGCTGGGAGAAGTCCGCGGCGAACGGGATGTTCCGGGAACGGCACTCCTCGGTGTGGCGGAGCATCGCCTCCGGGTCGTCCGCGCCGATCAGGACGAGGTCGAGGCCGCCCACGCGGTCGGCGACGGTCTTCAGCTCGATGAGGCGGGCCTCGCTCATCGCGCCGGTGTAGAAGGAGCCGATCTGGTTGTGGTCGGCGTCCGTGGTGCACACGAAGCGGGCCGTGTGCAGCGTCTCGGAGATGCGCACGGAGGCGGTGTCCACCCCGTGCCGGTCGAGCCACGCGCGGTACTCGTCGAAGTCGGCACCCGCCGCGCCGACCAGGATCGGCCGCGTGCCGAGCTGCCCCATGCCGAACGCGATGTTCGCGCCGACACCGCCTCGACGTACGTCGAGCTGGTCGACGAGGAAGGAGAGGGAGACCGTGTGCAGTTGGTCCGCGACGAGTTGGTCGGCGAAGCGGCCCGGGAAGGTCATCAGATGGTCGGTGGCGATGGAGCCGGAGACTGCGATACGCACGGCGAGGACACGCTCCTGCGAAGGGAGAGGGATTGACAGTTCACGCTACCGGGTCGTCCACCCACCCTGAAGCAGGCAAAACTACCCGATAGTAGGTCTTTCTTCGTGAGGTTCCTGATGCGTACGGTGCCGTTATGACGAACCCCAAGATCCACGGCACCGTTCCGTTCGATTCGGACGGCGGCCTCGCGGCGCTGCGCGGCGACTGCGCCCGGATGGCTCCGCACTGGGCGGCCCCCGCGAAGGTCATTACGGCTCCGGTGTCTCCTTCGCTCATTCACGGGGTGACGGTGCCGGTGACGTCCGCGCGACTGGTGGACGCGATGCCGGAGTACGGCGACTGAGGGAACCGTCGGCTCCTCCGCCGCGTCCCATCGCTGTCCCCCGTATAGGGGAGGCGGTGTACGACCTGCCGAAGGAGCGATGCGGTGAACCCCGAGCGACCCGACAACCCCGAGAACCCGGACGAGGGCCCCGAGCCCGACGCCACCGAGGAACTCCGGGCTGCCGGGGACGAGGCCCCTGAGGCCGACGCGACCGGGAAGGCCGAGAAGACCGAGGCGACCGAGAAGAGCGCGAAAACCGAGGTGCCGGAGCAGGCCGGGCAGGCCGGGCAGGCCGGGGATCCTACCGGTCCGGCTTCGGCTTCCCCTTCGGATTCCGATCCGGCTCCGTCGTCCGATCCGGCTCCGTCGTCCGATCCGGCTCCGTCGTCCGATCCGGCTCCGACGTCCGCTTCGGCCCCTTCGTCCGCTCCGGCTTCCACTTCCGCTTCCGCTCCTGAGAGCGACCCGGTCGCCCGCCCGCGGCCTTCCCGTTCGCGGCTGGTCGTGGCGTCGGTCGCCGCCGCCGTGTTGGTGGTCGGCGGTGGTGGGGCGCTCCTCGCCTCGACCTCGCCCGGCGGGTCCGGCGACGTCGGCGGACGCTCCGGATCGCCCGGCGGTGACGGCACTCCCCCGCCTCTCGCGCTCGACGGGTACACCGACGGTGGTTCGAACGGCATCGCACCCGGTGAACCCGACCCCAACGGGGTGACCTACCGCGCGGCCGGCGACCTGCCCGACGGCCCCGACTCCGCCGCCGTTCACACGGTCACGGGCGCGGTGACGGCCGCGGAGGTCGCACGGCTGGCGAAGGCCCTCGGGGTCGAGGGCGTACCGACCGCCGAGGGCGAGGCCTGGCAGGTGGGGGCCGCCGGGGACGGTTCGGAGCCGGTGCTGCGGGTGAACAGGCAGGCGCCGGGGACCTGGACGTTCAACCGGTACACGCCGGGCACCGACAACTGCCAGAAGGTCGACGTCTGTTCGTCCGGCACCGCCGAGGGCGGCGATCCGGTGAGCGAGGCGGTCGCCAGGAAGGCGGCGGCACCCGTTCTCAAGGCCGTCGGCCAGGACGACGCCAAGCTCGACGCCGGTCAGCTGATGGGCGCCGTACGGGTGGTGAACGCCGATCCCGAGGTGGGTGGACTGCCCACGTACGGCTGGTCGACCGGTATTCAGGTCGGCGCCGACGGTCAGGTGGTCGGCGGCAGCGGCAACCTGAAGAAGCCGGTGAAGAGCGACACGTACCCCGTCGTCGACGCGGAACGGGCGCTGGAGTTGCTGAACGGCTCGGGCCAGAGTGTCGGCACCGAGCGCGGCGGCATCGGCGGCTGCACCGGCCCCGTACCGCTGGAGGGCGAGAACGGGGCGGCCGGGGAGAAGGGGACGGTCGTCGCGGACGAGACGCCGTGCGAGCGGATGACCGCGCTGCCGAAGCCGGAGGCCGTCACCGTCGAGAACGCGGTGTTCGGGCTCGCGTCGCACCCGGTGGACGGTCACCCTGCGCTGGTGCCGTCGTGGATGTTCGAGGTGCGGCCGACGGGAGCCGGGGACAGCTACACCGTGACGCACCCGGCGGTCGATCCGGCGTACCTGGCCTCTCCCGAGCCGCGCTCGGAGCCCACCGAGCGGCCCGGCGGGCCGGGTGACACCCCGCCGACCGGCTCCTCCTCGCACGAGGTGAAGGTGCAGGGCTACACGGTCGACGGCAACGAGCTGACCGTGTCCTTCTGGGGCGGCGTCTGCAGCGACTACTCGGCCTCGGTGAGCGAGGAGTCGGGCAAGGTGAGGGTCACCGTGACCGACACCCCGCGGGAGGGCAAGGTCTGCATCATGATCGCCAAGGTGGTGGAGCGGACGGTGGCGCTGGACGAGCCGCTGGGCGACCGGAACGTGGTCGGGTCGGACGGCGAGACGATCCCCGAGGGCGGGATCGGGGAGTCGCAGCCCCGCTAGGGCTCGGAGCGGCGCGGCACGCGTGACGAACACGAGTGACGTACGAGGACGACGAAGGCGGCGCCCCCCTCGGAGGGGGCGCCGCCTTCGTCGTACCGCTGGTACCACTGGCGCGCGTGGCGCCGTCGCGCGGGCGGAGGCTCAGCTGAAGGAGTCGCCGCAGGCGCAGGAACCCGTCGCGTTCGGGTTGTCGATGGTGAAGCCCTGCTTCTCGATGGTGTCGACGAAGTCGATGGTGGCGCCGCCCAGGTACGGGGCACTCATGCGGTCGGTGACGACCTTCACACCGTCGAAGTCCTTCTGCACGTCACCGTCGAGCGAGCGCTCGTCGAAGAAGAGCTGGTAGCGCAGGCCGGAGCAGCCGCCGGGCTGAACGGCGACGCGCAGCGCCAGGTCGTCCCGGCCTTCCTGGTCGAGCAGGGCCTTGACCTTGGCCGCGGCGGCGTCGGTCACGATGATGCCGTCGGTGACGGTGCCGGTCTCGTCCGATACGGACATCTACATCTCTCCCGGGTTGTACGGAGACTGCTTGCCGACGATTGCAACCGCCGGGACCCCGGATTCATTCCGGGGCGCGCGGATTCGTTCGCGTCTCTCTTCATGCTCGCACATGACCGGTGGAGAGGGCACCGAGTCGCTCACGGCTGTGGACAACGCCACGCCGGGATTCATGTCACATCGACGCTATGGGCATCGTCAAAGTGACGTGAAGCGGTTATGATAGATAGCGTCAATTCGACGAAAAGGATAGCCCGAATGCCCCGCCGACCCTCCCCCGGGCGGCGAGCCGCAGAACAGAAAGGGTGCGTGTCGTGACCACCGCCCAGACCCAGGAGCTCGACGTACAGCCGACGCCCCTCGCCCTGCTGCTGCTCGGCCGCGAGGCCGACCCGAGGAGCGAGCGCGGAGTCGAGTGCCCGGGCGACCTCCCCTCCCCGTCCGACCCCGACCTGGTGGAGCGCGCCCGCGCCGCCAAGGAGAAGCTCGGGGACAAGGTCTTCGTGCTCGGCCACCACTACCAGCGCGACGAGGTCATCCAGTTCGCGGACGTCACGGGCGACTCCTTCAAGCTGGCCCGCGACGCCGCGGCCCGCCCCGAGGCCGAGTACATCGTGTTCTGCGGTGTGCACTTCATGGCCGAGTCGGCGGACATCCTCACCGGCGACGACCAGAAGGTCGTCCTGCCGGACCTGGCCGCCGGGTGCTCCATGGCCGACATGGCCACCGCCGAGCAGGTCGCCGAGTGCTGGGACGTGCTGACCGAGGCCGGCATAGCCGAGCAGGTCGTGCCCGTCTCGTACATGAACTCCTCCGCCGACATCAAGGCCTTCACCGGCAAGCACGGCGGCACGATCTGCACCTCCTCGAACGCGAAGCGGGCCCTGGACTGGGCCTTCGAGCAGGGCGAGAAGGTCCTGTTCCTGCCGGACCAGCACCTCGGGCGCAACACGGCCGTGCGGGACATGGGCATGTCGCTCGACGACTGCGTCCTCTACAACCCGCACAAGCCGAACGGCGGCCTGACCGTCGAGCAGCTGCGGGCCGCGAAGATGATCCTGTGGCGGGGCCACTGCTCGGTGCACGGCCGCTTCAGCCTGCAGTCCGTGAACGACGTGCGGGAGCGGATCCCGGGCGTCAACGTCCTCGTCCACCCCGAGTGCAAGCACGAGGTCGTGGCGGCGGCGGACCACGTCGGGTCGACCGAGTACATCATCAAGGCGCTGGAGGCCGCGCCCGCCGGTTCCAAGTGGGCGATCGGCACCGAGCTGAACCTCGTGCGGCGGCTGGCGAACCGTTTCGCGCCCGAAGGCAAGGAGATCGTGTTCCTCGACCGCACGGTCTGCTTCTGCTCGACGATGAACCGCATCGACCTGCCCCACCTGGTGTGGACCCTGGAGTCCCTCGCCGAGGGCACCCTCGTCAACCGCATCGAGGTCGACAAGGAGACCGAGGCGTTCGCGAAGCTGGCGCTGGAGCGGATGCTGGCGCTGCCGTAGCCCTCTCGCGGCCGTGCCCCCTCCCGCGGCCGTCCCTCGTGGGGCCGGCGGTCCCGCACGGAGCAGGCGCTCACCCCGACTCGGCGGGTTCCCGGTCGGGGTGGGCGGGGTCGAGGGAGAAGAGCGCGCCGTCGGCGACGGCCACCACCAGCGCTCCCGTCTGGGGGCTCGCCCAGGGAGTGCCCTGGATGGACCAGGTCGGCGTGGTCCTGGGCAGCGTCTCCCACAGCAGGGTGCCCTTGACCCTGTCGAGCGCCGCGACCCTGCCGGTGTCGCTGACCAGGTAGAGGGTGCTCGTCGCGGCGTCGTACGCGGGCGTGCCCGGCCGTTCCAGACTGGTCCTGGTCCGCCACAGCAGCTCGCCCGTGTGCGGTGACACGGCGGTCACCTGGCCTCCGGACCGGGTGAACACCAGCACGCCGCCCGCCAGGGCCACCCGACCCCGCCCGTAGTCGCCCGGCTTCGTCACCACGCGGGTCCCGGTCTCCAGGTCCACGAGCAGGGTCCTGTCGTACGCCGGGTCGCTGCCGGGGCCCGCGTCGGTGCGTTCGGTGTCCTCGGCGACCAGGACCAGATCTCCCTGCCGCACGCCCAGGAGGACGCTGTCCAGCGGCACCTGCACGGTTCTCGCCGAGCCGTCGGCGCGGTCCACGACGAGGACCCGGGACTCCGCGTTCGCCGCCTTGGCGTCCCGGGTCACCGGACGGCAGTACGCGTACGTGCCCGCTCCGGCCGTCGTGAACGCGCAGTGGTGGCCGGCGGGCATCGGCAGGGACCAGCGTTCGGCGCCCGTGCGCGGTGAACGGGCCGTGACCGTCCGGCCGTCGGGTTCGGCGGTGACGACGAGGCCGCCGATCACGGCCGGGTCGACGTCCGTGCTGCCCACCCGGCGCGTCCACAGCCGCTCACCGGTGTCCGCGTCGAGGGCGACGAGATCGACCGGGTCCACCACGGGTTCACCGCTGAAGACGGTCTGCTGCACGAGGACGGTGCCGTCCCGGACACCGAGGATCCCGGCGTAGTACCGGTCCCGCACGGTGGTCGCCGGCGCGATGCTCGCGCGCCAGACCGTCCTCCCGGTCCGACCGTCGACGCGGACCGGGAGGACGCCCGAGCCCCCGCAGTAGACGTCCTTCCCGTGCACCTGGCAGGAGGGGGCGCCGCCGTTGTTGCCGTCCTCCGCAGGCAGCGCCCGGCGCTCGCCCGCCGCTGCCGTCGCGAACAGCGTCGTCTGCCAGGGCTTCCAGCCGGTGGGCGGTGCCGTCCAGCGGGAGGTCGGGGACGGTGCGGGCGTCGCCGCGTCGCCGCCGCGGGCCTGACCGGGCCCCAGCAGGTAGGCGGTCAGCCCCAGGGCCAGCGCGCCGGCGGTGCCGGTCGCGGCCAGCAGGGGGCGGAGACGGCGGCGGGTGG
>NZ_JARGEE010000479.1:0-6291 GCF_033794485.1 Streptomyces sp. MB09-02B | reverse complement strand
TTTTTCGCCCCCGCCGCCCCTACCCGTCCCATCCTCAAGGGGCTGCGCCCCCTTCGACCCCCAAGCGTCCGTCCGGTGGGGGCTGGTCGCGCAGTTCCCCGCGCCCCTTGGGAAGGGGCCTGCGGCCCTTCCCAAGGTGGGTTCAGCTCTTCTTGGCTGTTGCCCATGCGTGCTGAGCCGTCACGTCCTGCTTGATGTCCGCCAGTTGGATCGCCACCGCGCTCGGGGCCGTGCCTCCTCGGCCGTTGCGGGAGGCCAGGGCGCCCGGGACGTTCAGGACGGTGCGGACCTCGGGGGTGAGGTGGGAGGAGATCTTGGCGAACTGGTCGTCCGTCAGGTCGTTCAGTTCCTTGTTCTCGGCCTCGGCGGCCTTGACGCACTCGCCGGCGACCTCGTGGGCGACCCGGAAGGGAACGCCCTGCTTGACGAGCCATTCGGCGATGTCGGTGGCGAGGGAGAAGCCGGCCGGGGCCAGTTCCTCCATGCGCTCGCGGTGGACGGTGAGGGTGGCCATCATGCCGGTGAACGCGGGGAGGAGGACCTCCAGCTGGTCGATGGAGTCGAAGACCGGCTCCTTGTCCTCCTGGAGGTCACGGTTGTAGGCCAGCGGGAGGGCCTTCAACGTCGCCATCAGGCCCGTCAGGTTGCCGATCAGGCGGCCGGACTTGCCGCGCGCCAGCTCCGCGATGTCCGGGTTCTTCTTCTGCGGCATGATCGACGAGCCCGTCGAGAACGCGTCGTGGAGGGTCACGAAGGAGAACTCCTTCGTGTTCCAGATGATGACCTCCTCGGCGATCCGGGAGAGGTTCACCCCGATCATCGCGGTGACGAAGGCGAACTCGGCGACGAAGTCGCGGGACGCGGTGCCGTCGATGGAGTTCGCCGAACTGCCGTGCTCGAAGCCGAGGTCCTTGGCGACCGCCTCCGGGTCCAGGCCGAGGGAGGAACCGGCCAGGGCGCCGGAGCCGTACGGGGAGACGGCGGTGCGCTCGTCCCACTGGCGCAGCCGCTCGGCGTCCCGGGAGAGGGACTGGACGTGGGCGAGGACGTGGTGCGCGAAGAGCACCGGCTGGGCGTGCTGGAGGTGGGTGCGGCCGGGCATCGCCACGTCCGGGTGGGCCTCCGCCAGACCGATCAGCGCGTCCTGGAGGTCGGCGATCAGACCGCCGATCGTGCGGGCGTGGTCCCGCAGGTACATCCGGAAGAGGGTCGCGACCTGGTCGTTCCGGGACCGGCCGGCACGCAGCTTGCCGCCCAGGTCCGGGCCGAGGCGCTCCAGCAGACCGCGCTCCAGTGCGGTGTGCACGTCCTCGTCGGCGACGGTGCCGACGAACGCGCCCGACGCCACGTCCGCTTCGAGCGCGTCCAGGCCCGCGATCATCCGGGACAGCTCGTCCTCGGTGAGCAGGCCCGCCTTGTGCAGCACGCGCGCGTGGGCGCGGGAGCCCGCGATGTCGTACGGGGCCAGCCGCCAGTCGAAGTGGACGGACGCGGACAGCTTCGCCAGGGCCTCGGCGGGACCGTCGGCGAAACGGGCGCCCCAGAGCCGTACGTCACCGCTGTTGCTGCTCACTCGCGTTGCTCCTAGATCTCCGCTTACTGCGTTCACTGCCATGCATGAGTATGCAGAACTCTGCATGAATCGTCAATCTGAGAGAAGTTTGAGAGACGCCGAGAAACGGTTGAACAAACGAAACCGCTTTCACGTAACTCACACCGAACGCAGGCGCCGCGTCCATCACCACCGACCACACCCGACCCGAGTGAGGCATCCGCATGTCCAGGGCTCTTCCGAAGTACAACAAGCGTCGCGTAGGGATCATCGGCGGCGCCGCCGCGGTCGTGCTCTCCGGAGCGGTCATCGCGGGTTCCGCCCTCGCCGGTGAGGGTGCCAACAACGAGGAAGCCGCGGGGAACGCCTCCCCCGGCACGATCACCTGCCCGGCCGTCGAGGGCAGCCTCCCGGCGATCCCGGCCTCCGCGCAGGCCGAGGTCGACAGCAACCTCGCCCAGCTGCAGACCCAGATCCAGGAAGCCAACAAGCGTCTGATCGACACGGTCGGCCAGGGCGGCCCGAACTTCGTGCAGAACGCCATCCTCGGCCCGCTGGAGGACAAGCGCGTCGCCGCGCTGAACCGCATCGAGACCGCCATCGGCCGCGCCGCCGCCAAGCCCGAAGGCCTCGAAGCCCTCGCCCCCTGCCAGCTGAACCAGGGCGGTGCCGCGGCAGCCGACGGAGGGGCGCAGGCCGGTGCGGGCGCCGCGGCGGGCGCGGGCGCCGCGGCCGGTGCGGGCGAGGGTGCCGCGGACGCGGGCAACGCCGGTGCCGCCGGGACCATCACCTGCCCCGAGGTCGAGGGCGAACTCCCCGCGATCCCGGCCTCCGCGCAGGCCGAGGTCGACCGCAACCTCGCGCTCCTCGACACGCAGATCCAGGAAGCCAACCAGCGCCTGATCGACACCGTCGGCCAGGGCGGCCCGAACTTCGTCAACAACGCCATCCTCGGCCCGCTGGAGGACAAGCGCGTCGCCACGCTGAACCGCATCGAGACCGCCATCGGCCGCGCCGCCGCCAAGCCCGAGGGCCTGGAGGCGCTCGCCCCCTGCCAGCTGAACCAGGGCGGTGCCGCGGGCGCCGGTGAGGAGGCGGAGGCCGGCCAGGAGGCCGGAGCCGAGGCCGGTGCGGGCGCCGCGGCGGGCGCGGGTGCCGAGGCCGGTGCGGGCGAGGGTGCCGCGGACGCGGGCAACGCCGGTGCCGCCGGGACCATCACCTGCCCCGAGGTCGAGGGCGAACTCCCCGCGATCCCGGCCTCCGCGCAGGCCGAGGTCGACCGCAACCTCGCCCAGCTCGACACGCAGATCCAGGAAGCCAACCAGCGCCTGATCGACACCGTCGGCCAGGGCGGCCCGAACTTCGTCAACAACGCCATTCTCGGCCCGCTGGAGGACAAGCGCGTCGCCGCGCTCAACCGCATCGAGACCGCCATCGGCCGCGCCGCCGCCAAGCCCGAGGGCCTGGAGGCGCTCGCCCCCTGCCAGCTGAACCAGTAGTCCACGGCCTCTGCTCGGGTGACCTCCTGCGCTCCTGGTGAGTGACAGGGGTCGTGGCCGCCCCGCGCGCCGGCCGGGGCGGCCATGGAAGACCTGCATCCGAGAACACGAAGTCCGGGTGGACCCCACGGGTTCCACCCGGACTTCGTGTTCTCGGCCCTCCGCTCCGCGGGCGGGTCCAAGCCCTCGGACGACGAAATCCTTAGACAGGCGAAGCGTTTCCGTCGATAATCGTTAGACATGGGAAAGACTTACGAGCGCATCGACGGCCGCCTGCGTACGTTCATCGAGGCACAGCCACTGTTCTTCACCGCTACGGCGCCCCTGGCCGCCGACGGCACGATCAATCTCTCCCCCAAGGGCCTCAAGGGCTCGTTCGTCATCCTCGACGAACGGACCGTCGCCTACCTGGACTTCGCCGGCTCCCACGCGGAGACGATCGCGCACCTGCGCGAGAACGGCCGGATCACCCTGATGTGGTGCGCCTTCCAGGGCCCGCCCACCATCGTGCGCGTGCACGGCACGGGCGAGCCGGTCTTCCGCGACGACCCGCGCTTCGCCGGACTCCTCGCCCGCTTCCCCGACATCGACCCCAGCCCGCACGGCCTGCGCGCGATCATCGTGGTCCGCGCCGAGCAGATCCGTGACAGCTGCGGCTACGCCGTCCCGTTCATGGCGTACGAGGAGGAGCGCGACCTGCACGGCCGGCGTTTCGCGCGCGAGGACGACGACTCCCTCAGCGCCTACTTCGGCTCCAAGGAACACATCGCGACCAGCATGGACGGCCTCCCGGGGCTGCCACTGCCGCTGCCCCCGTCCGTCGCCTGACGGCGTGGGAGGCGCGGGCGCCCTCCGGTAGCGATCGTTCCGCAAGGCAGTTGTTCACACGGTTGAACACACGGCACTCCCTGCACGTACGTGTGGGCCAAGGGTCCAGCCCACCACGGAGGAACCGTGTCCACGATCGCCGGAGGTCGCGCCGCGCGCCGCCAGACGATGCGCCGCATCCGACCTCGTCGCTCCCCCGCCGTCCCGCTGCTGCTTGTCTTCTTCGCGGGCGTGGCAGCGGTGGTGTGGCTGTGGTGGGACAACACGCCGTCCATCGCGGACCAGGGCAGCAAGATGGTCAACGCCGGCCGGATCACCGGTCTGCTCGGCGGCTACATGATGGCCCTGGTGGTGCTCCAGATGGCCCGGGTGCCCGCGCTGGAACGCCGGGTCGGCTCCGACCGGGTCGCCCGCTGGCACGCGATGACCGGCCGCTACACGCTCTGCCTGGTCGTCGCGCACGTCGTCCTCACGATGTACGGGTACGCGCTGCAGGCCGGCCTCACCCACACCGCGATCCTGCAGCAGACCATCGACTCCATCAACCAGCTGCCGGACATGGGCAAGGCCGCCATCGGCACCGGTCTTCTGGTGCTCATCGGGCTGATGTCGATCGGCCCGGTGCGCAAGCGGATCCCGTACGACTTCTGGTACCACACGCACCTGCTGACGTACGCGGCCACGTTCCTGACGTTCTGGCACCAGATCTCCACCGGCAACGAGTTCGCCGTCACGCCCGCCGCGAAGACCGCCTGGTACGCGCTGTACGGGTCGGTGACCGCGTTGGTGATCTGGTACCGGATCATCACGCCGATCCGGCTCAACATGCGGCACCGGCTGCGGGTCGAGGCGGTCATCGAGGAGTCGCCCGGCATCGTCTCCGTGCTGATGAGCGGGCGCAAGCTGCACCGGATGGGCGCGGAGGCCGGGCAGTTCTTCCGCTGGCGGTTCCTCGCCCCCGGCATGCGGTTCAGCTCCCACCCGTACTCGCTGTCGGCGGCGCCCCGCCCCAACATGCTGCGCATCACGGTCAAGGCGATCGGCGACCACAGCTCGGCCCTGCGCGACCTGGAGCCCGGCACCCGGGTGTGGGCCGAGGGCCCGTACGGGGCGCTGACGGCCGGCAAGCGCAGCCGGGGCAAGGTGCTGCTGGTGGCCGGTGGTGTGGGCATCACGCCCATGCGGGCCCTGTTCGAGACGCTGCCCGGCGCGGCCGGTGACCTGACGCTGCTCTACCGGGCCAACACCACCCAGGACCTGGCCCTGTGGGACGAGCTGGCGCTGATCGCCGAGGAGCGCGGGGCACGGCTGATGTACGCGGTGAACAGCCCCGAGGGCGAGCGCCCGGACATCTCTCCGGACTCCCTGCGCCGCAAGATCCCGGACATCGAGAGCCACGACGTCTTCCTGTGCGGGCCGCCCGGTTTCGCCCAGGGCGTGTACGAGGCCCTGCGCGGTGCGGGCGTCCCGACCCGGCGTATCCACCACGAGTCGTTCGAGATGTGAGCGGCGGGGCCGCTCGCCGCGTATCTCCATCCGACCGGCCGTTCCAGCCGCCGGTCACCCCCACCTGCCCCATCCCGACTTCTGGCCATGGTTTCCCGAGGGTTCGCCCCACGGGTCTCCCCCGCGAGACTTCACACTTCAGGAGCTGAAGGAGCGATGAAGAAGAGCCACCCCATCCGGCGGACCCTGCTCGCCACCGCCGCCACCGTGTCCGGCATCGTGCTGCTGCTGTCGCTGAAGCCGGCCTCCGACCCGGCCGGATCGGTCCAGGCCGGAGCGGCAGGGGGCGCTCCTTCGGCACAGGGCGGGGTGGCGGCCGGCGCGCAGACCCTCACGGGCACCGCCGTCCAGACCGACTACGGACCGGTCCAGGTCCGGATCACCGTCAACGGCGGCAAGATCACCAACGCCGAGACGGTGCAGCAGCCCAGCGGCGGGCGCTCCACCCAGATCAGCGGCGACGCGATCCCCAAGCTCAACCAGGCGGCCGTGGCGGCGGGCAGCGCCGAGATCGACGCGGTCTCCGGCGCCACCTACACCAGCGCCGGCTACAAGGAGTCCCTCCAGTCCGCGCTGGACCAGGCCGGCAAGGCGCAGGACTCGGGCGCGCAGGTCCTCACGGGGACCACCGTGCAGACCGACTACGGGCCGGTGCAGGTCAGGATCACTGTCAGCGGCGGCAAGATCACCAACGCCGAGGCGGTCCAGGCGCCGAGCGGCGGCCGCTCCACCCAGATCACCGGCGACTCGGTGCCGAAGCTCAACCAGGCGGCGGTGGCGGCGGGCAGCGCCGAGATCGACGCGGTATCCGGCGCCACCTACACCAGCGCCGGCTACAAGGAGTCCCTCCAGTCCGCGCTGGACCAGGCCGGCAAGGCGCAGGACTCGGGCGCGCAGGTCCTCACG
>NZ_JARGEE010000478.1:0-6303 GCF_033794485.1 Streptomyces sp. MB09-02B | reverse complement strand
GAGTGGCTGGAGGACGGTCCGGACGAGCCCCGGGAGGAAGGCGGGAAGGACGGAAAGGACGGGAAGAGGGCCGGGGAGGAGGCGCCGCGTGCCGGGGTCGGGGCGTCGCCTGCCGGAGCCGGGGCGTCGCCTGCCGGAGCCGGGGCGTCGCCTGCCGGAGCCGGGGCGTCGAGTGGCGAACCGTCCGGCACCGGGTTGGTCGATTCGCAGTCGCCCGGTGAGCAGTTGACCGGCGCGGAGTCGGGGGATGCGCCGTCTGGCGGCGCGCAGTCCGGGGGCGCTCAGACGTCCGGGAGCGCTCAGACGTCCGTGCCCGTCGTCGCCCGGCCCGTGCCCTTGCAGCAGGCGCCGTTGGAGGGGCGCGTGCCCGAGGAGGTGACCGTCGGGTGAAGGTGGTGTGGGGGCAGCGCGCCAAGTGGACGCGGCACGGGCGACACGCGCTCGGGCGGCTTCGGGGCGAGCGAGGCGGCCCGTTAAAATCACCCGCCGATAAGAAGATCATTCGACGGGGAACACTTCCAATGAGCGACGTGCACACAACCCAGCCGCCCACTGCCGACCCCCACGAGGCGGAAGGCCACGGCAGGCACCGGGGCCAGATCTCGGCCCACGAAGCCGAGAAGACCAGCCCTCGCGGACGCCACCGCAAGCCGGCCGAACACACGGAGGCGACGACGTCCGCCTGAACGGCGACGGAAATCCCTCCCGGTCGCCTCTGGAGAAACGTCAATTCGACACCGGAAGCGACCACCCATGGCACCGGCCCCGCCCGTCACCGACGGGCGGGGCCGACCCGTTCCGGGCACGGGCACGGGAACGGGCGCGGGCGCGGGAACGGGCGGGGGAGCGGGCGCGGCTGACAGCTGACGCAGACGGCAGACGGCAGACGGCAGACGGCAGACGGCAGACAACGTGGTACTCCGCGCCCCTACCGGGAATCGCCCCCCTGCCCATGCCGCAGCGCCAGTACCTCCGCCGCCGCGAACGTCTCCCCCTCCGGCCGGTCGACGTAGTACGGCGTCAGCAAGCCGTCCAGCTCGTCGTACGTGAACGCGTCCTGCTTGGTGTCGAACTTGGCCTGGACGCGCGGGCGTTCGACGATCGCCACCATGCCGCCGTGGACGACGAGGAGCTGGCCGTTCACCTGTGCGGCGGCGGGCGAGGCGAGGTAGCCCACGAGGGGGGCGACGTGCTCGGGGGCGAGGGGGTCGAGTCCGGTGCCGGTGTCGGTGCCGTCGGGCGCCCCCGGCAGGCCCGCGAAGACGTCCTCGGTCATCCGGGTGCGGGCGCGCGGGCAGATGACGTTCGCGGTGACGCCGTACTTGGCGAGCGCGAGTGCCGTGGAGGTGGTCAGCCCGACGATCCCGCCCTTCGCGGCGGCGTAGTTGGGCTGGCCCGCGGACCCGGCGAGGAAGGCCTCGGAGGAGGTGTTCACCACCCGCCCGTAGACCCGCCCCCCGCCCTCGCCCGACTTCGCCCGTGCCCGCCAGTGGGCGGAGGCGAACCGGGTCGTGTTGAAGTGGCCTTTGAGGTGGACCCGGACGACCGAGTCCCACTCGTCCTCGGACATGGAGAAGACCATCCGGTCGCGCAGGATGCCCGCGTTGTTGACGAGGATGTCGAGCCTGCCGAACCGGGCGACCGCCAACTCGACCAGTTCGCGGGCCTGTTCGTGGTCGGAGACGTCGCCGATGTGCGCCACCGCCTGACCTCCGGCCGCGCGGATCGCCGCCGCGACCTCCTCCGCGGGCCCGGTCGACACCTCACCGGAACCGTCCCGACCCGGCCGGCCGTAGTCGTTGACGACGACGGCCGCGCCCAGGCGGGCCAGTTCCAGCGCCTCGGCCCGGCCGAGCCCACGCCCCGCGCCGGTGACGATCGCGGACAGTCCTTCCAGAGGCAGTGCCACTGCCGAGTCCCTTCCGCCGAAACCGATTCACTCGCCTCAGATCTCGATACAGGTGCGGAGCGCCACGCCCGTCCGCATCTGGTCCAGCGCCTCGTTGATGTCGGAGAGGGGCACGCGGTGGGTGATCAGCCCCGCTAGGTCGATGCGGCCGGCGCGCCAGAGGGCGATGGCCCGCTCGTAGGAGCGCAGGACGTCTCCGCCGCCGTACATGGAGGGCAGGATCCGCTTCTCGTCGAAGAACAGCTCGAACATGCTGAGCTGGAGGAAGTCGTCCAGCGCGCCCGCGCCGACCACGACGAGGGTGCCGCCGCGCCGGGTGGTTTCGTACGCGGTGCGGGCGGTGGTCGAGCGTCCGACGACCTCGAAGACGTAGTCGAACCCCTCCCCGGCGGTGACGGACTGCTTGGCGTCGGCCAGCTCGTCCGGTGAGATCGCCTTGGTGGCCCCGAACCTGAGCGCCGCCTCGCGTCGTGAGACCACCGGGTCGACGGCGACGATCTCGGCGGCGCCCTTGAGCCGGGCACCCTGGATCGCCGAGATGCCGACGCCGCCGCAACCGATGACCGCGACCGACGAACCCGCCTCCACATCGGCGGTGTTCAGGGCGGCGCCGAGGCCGGTGGTGACGCCGCAGCCGATGAGGGCGGCGATGTCGAAGGGCACGTCGTCCGGTATCGGCACGGCACAGCCCGCGTCGACGACGACCTCCTCGGCGAACGTACCGGTGCCCGCGAAGCCGAACACATCCCCGGCGGGCCGCTTGAAGTTGGGCGTGCCGGCGTTGAGGAATCCGGCGAGGCAGAGGTGCGTCTGGCCGCGCTTGCAGGCGGGACAGGTGCCGCAGGCCGGGAGCCAGCACACGACGACCCGGTCGCCGGGCCGCAAGTGACTCACTCCTTCACCGACTTCGACTATCTCGCCGGCGCCCTCGTGCCCCGGGACGAACGGTCCCGGCTGCGGCAGCACCCCGGCCATGGCGGACAGGTCCGAGTGGCACAGCCCGGTGGCCCGCACCCGGATCCTCACCCTGCCCGGCCCGAAGCCCACCGCCTCGACGTCGTCGAGCACGTCCAGCTTGTCCTGGCCGATCTCGTGCAGTACGGCTGCGCGCATGGTGCAGCTCCCCTCGGAAATGTCAGAAGTACCTGTGATCCGCTGATGCGCTGCTCATGCGTGCTCGACGAGCGTGTCCGCGAGGACCGGGGCGTCGTCCCTCCCCCACTCTCGGCTTCGCTCGAGCGGGGGGACCCCCATGCCGGCGGTCACCGTCACCCGCACCGCGTGGTCGTCGACCCGCCACATGCGGATGCGGAGGGTCTCGCCCGGGAAGACGACGCCCGCGAAGCGCGTCCCGTACGAGCGGACCCGGCCGACGTCACCGCCCAGGACCGTGTCGACCACGGCCTTCAACGTCATCCCGTAGGTGCACAGCCCATGCAGGATCGGTCGGTCGAACCCGGCGCGCCCCGCGAACTCCGGGTCGGCGTGCAGCGGGTTCCAGTCGCCGGAGAGGCGGTACAGCAGCGCCTGGTCCTCGCGGACGGTCCGCTCCACCTCCTTGTCGGGCGCGGTCGTGGGCGGTTCCTGCCGGGCGGACGGACCGCGCTCACCGCCCCAGCCGCCCTCTCCGCGTACGAAGATCTGCGCCTCGTTGACCCACAGCGGGCCCTCGGCGTCGGCGACCTCGGTGCGCATGACGAGGACGGCCGCCTTGCCCTTGTCGTACACCGCCGCCACGCGCGAGGTCGCCGTCGCCTGCCCCTCGACCGGGATGGGCCGGTGGAGCTCGACGCGCTGGCCGCCGTGCAGGACCTTGGCGAGGTCGACGTCGACACCGGGTGCGTTCAGGCCGCCGATCACATCCGGTGAGCCGGCGCCCGCGACGGTCGCGAAGCTCGGCAGGACGTGGAGCCGCGACTCCAGCGTGTAGCGCAGTTCGTCGGGGTCGGTCGCGGGGCTGCCGGCGCCGATCCCGAGGTGGTAGAGCAGGACGTCCTTCCGCGTCCACGCGATCTCAGCGGAACGGGGGTCTGCCGCGAGCGCCTTGGCTGCGTCGATGGGCATGGGGCTCCTGGGCGGTCCGGGGCGGGTGGCGTGGGTGGCGTGGGCTGAGGAACCTCGGTACGGCCGTCCGCACCAGCGGCCGCACCGAGGTCGTCACGGCCGACCCGGAACCCGCCCACCTAGAACGCGTTCCAGTCCGGCGACCCTCTGTATAGCCCAGCCTCGTGCACATGTGAAGGCTCCTGACAGTACGTCAGATCCGGACGGCGAGGAGAAAAGCGTCGAGGGGAGAGAGCGACTGACCGGCGCCGGGGCTCACCCCGTCACTTTCACCCACTCGTACTCGACCCCCTCCGGCGCCAGCGCCACGAACCAGCTCGCCCGGGCGCCCTTCGGGTGCACGATGCGCGGGTTGCACAGGTCCGCGTGCCAACTGTCGCCCCCGGACCGTCGCGCACACCTCCATCAGCCGAGGCCAGCGGCCGACGAGGAAGCTCTGGAACCCTTCGACCCGAGCGTCCCTGGCCTGCTTCCGATCCCCCATGAGCACCTCATAGATGCTTTAACAGTCCATGAGGGTCCGGATCCGTCGCCTCGGCCCGCGAGAAAAATGCGAGCCCGGGGGCAGCCCGGCGGCTCACCCTGACGCCCCGTCACTTTCCCATGAGCAGGTCAAGGTTTCGTTAGTCACTCGAAACAACGGAATAGTTGCCCGGGCACACGAGGTTCAGATGGCACATACCCTCGCCCGGCCAGGAGGCCCCGCTCCATGACACAGCCGCACACACCGCCGACCCTCGCACCGCCGACCCCTGAGGGGCCCGCCGCGCGTGCCGGCGGAGCGATCGTCCCGGTGCTGGCCTTCGCGGGGATCGTGGTCGCCGTGATGCAGACCCTGCTGGTCCCGGTGATCAAGGACCTCCCCCAGCTGCTGGACACCTCTCCGAGCAACGCGACCTGGGTACTGACCTCGACCCTCCTCTCCGGCGCCGTGTCCACGCCGATCATGGGCCGTCTCGGCGACCTCTACGGCAAGCGGCGCATGCTGCTCGCCAGCCTGGCCGTGATGGTGGTCGGGTCTCTGATCAGCGGCTTCACCAGCGCGCTCGTACCGATGATCGTGGGCCGGACCTTGCAGGGCTTCGCCATGGGCGCCATCCCGCTGGGCATCGGCCTGATGCGCGACGAGCTCCCCCGCGAACGCCTCGGCTCCGCCATGGCCCTGATGAGCTCGTCCATAGGCGTCGGCGGCGGACTCGCGCTGCCGCTGGCCGCCGCGGTCGCCCAGAACGCCGACTGGCACGTCCTCTTCTTCGGCTCCGCCGGCCTGGGTGTGCTCTCCATCGTCCTCACCCTCGTCGCCGTCCCGGAGACGAAGACACGCGCGGTGGGCACCTTCGACTACCTCGGCGCGCTCGGCCTCTCCCTCGGCCTCGTCCTCTTCCTCCTGCCGATCACCAAGGGCAGTGACTGGGGCTGGACCTCCGCGACGACGCTCGGGCTGTTCGCCGCGTCGGCCGTGGTCCTACTGCTCTGGGGTGTTCTGGAGCTGCGCATCGCCGCGCCGCTGGTGGATCTGCGGACCACCGCCCGCCGTGAGGTCCTGCTCACCAACCTCGCCTCGATCATGGTCGGGGTCTCCTTCTACGTCGTCTCCCTCGTCCTGCCGCAGCTCCTCCAACTGCCCTCCGCCACCGGCTACGGGCTCGGACAGTCGATGGTCGTCGCGGGCCTGTGCGTGGCCCCGCTCGGGCTGACGATGATGTTCACGGCGCCGGTCTACGCCCGGATCTCCGCCAAGTACGGGCCCAGGAGCACCCTCATCCTGGGCCTGCTGATCATCGCGATCGGCTATGGGGCGGGGCTCGGCCTGATGAGCGCCGCGTGGCAGACCGTGGTGGTGTCCGTGGTCCTGGGCGCGGGTATCGGCCTCGCCTACTCCTCACTCCCGGCGCTGATCACCGGTGCGGTCGATCCGTCCGAGACGGGGGCGGCCAACGGACTCAACACGCTCATGCGCTCCATCGGTACGTCCGTGTCGAGCGCCGTCATCGGCATGGTGCTGGCGAACACCGCGAACGAGGTGGGTGGGGTGGCGATCCCCACGATGCACGGCTTCCGCGTCTCGTTCCTCATCGCCACGGGTGCGGTCGCCGTCGGCCTGGTGCTGGCCCTCTTCCTGCCGAGCCGGCGTCCTGCGTTGACGCTGCGCGCGAGCGGTGAGGGTAGGGCCGGGGAGGCCGAGGTGGTCTCCGGGGAGGGTCAGGTCGTCCTCGCCTCTCGTTGAAGCCGTCGCGTGGCCGTGAAAAGCAGGGGCTGCGCCCCGTGCTTCTCAGGCCCGCAGGGGCCTGGTCTTCAGGGGCGGGGGAACTGGGCGAGCAACCCCCCAC
>NZ_JARGEE010000477.1:0-6323 GCF_033794485.1 Streptomyces sp. MB09-02B | reverse complement strand
CCGGTACAACCACCCCCCACCCCATTCGTCTGATCGTCGCCGGCGGTGTCCCCCGCCGACGACGATCGGCACCCCCCTCATGAAGGACCCCATGACCTCAGTCAGACGCTCGACGGCGGCCACAGCCACCGCCGTCGTGTTCGCCACCGTCGGAGGCCTGCTCGCGGTGACCGTGACCGCCACGTCGGCGAACGCGGCCGGCACGTGTGCCTCCCCCGCCTTCAAACGGCAGCTCTTCGCGAACACCACCTTCTCCGGTACGCCGAAGAAGACGGACTGCGACGCGAAGATCAGCGAGAACTGGGGCACCGGCGCGCCCGCCACCGGGCTGCCGGCCGACAAATTCGGCGTCCGCTGGACCGTCACCCGCGACTTTCGGCTCCGGCGGCCCGTTCGCGCTCTCCGTCTCCGGCCTCGACGGCATCCGCGTCCACCTCGACCCGGACACACCCGACGCCCGCAAGATCGACCTCTGGAAGAACGGCACCACCACCGTCTCCAAGACCGTCAACCTCACCATCCCCGCCGGCAAACACACCCTCCGCGTCGACTACGTCAACTGGACCGGCTCCGCCAAGGTCAAGTTCACGTACGCGCCCCGCACCTCCGCCACCGTCGACAAGGTCGCCCCGCTGGCGCCGACGGGCGTCGCCATGGCGTACGACCAGGCGACCGGCAAGGCCAAGCTGAGCTGGGCGAAGAACAAGGAGATGGACCTCCGGGGCTACCGCGTGTACCGCCGCGCGGAGGGCGGGGCCTTCGCCGAGCCGATGACGACGACCACGGGGACGTCGTTCACGGACGCCACCCTTCCGGTCACCGGCGCGCGGTACCACTACGTGGTCCGCGCCCTCGACCAGGCCGGGAACGAGTCGCAGGGCACCGCGGAGAAGGCTGTCACCACCGTCGACCGGGTCGCGCCCGGCGTTCCCCCGGGTGTGGACATCACCGACACCTCCGAGGACGGCGGCATCCGCGTCGGCTGGACGGCGGTCACGGGAGCGTCGTCGTACCGGGTGTACCGGGCGGCGAGCGCCGACGGCACCTACACCCGGGTCGGCACCACCGACCAGCTCTCGTACCGGGACGCCTCCGCCGAGCAGGGCGTCACCTACCACTACCGGGTGACCGCGGTCGACGCGGCGGGCAACGAGTCCGCGCGGTCCGCCTCCGTCGACGGGCGGCGCCGGGACGACACCCCGCCCTCCGCGGTCACGGGGCTGACCGCCACACCGACCGAGTACGGCTTCGAACTGAACTGGGACGCCAACCCGACGCCCGACCTGGCCCGGTACGTCGTCTACGGCGGCGTGCTGATCGGCGACGAGGAGCAGCAGGTGTGCTCGGCGGGCGAGGTCGAGTGGCTGTCGGCGGCCACCACCTCGTACGAGTACCGGACCGTCCCGGACGGCGAGGAACGCTGCTTCTTCGTGGACGCCGTCGACGACGACTGGAACTCCCACTTCAAGTGGACCCGTGAGCCGAACGTCGTGGTCGCCACCGAGCTGGACATCACGCCGGACGTGTGACACCGAGCGGGGCACGAAAGGAGCCCGGAGGTTCACCTGAACCTCCGGGCCCCTGCGCTTGCTTGACGAGCCGTCAGTCGGACGAGCCACCGGTCGGACGAGCCGTCAGTCGGACGACGTCTGCCGCCCCTTCGGCCGCCACACCACCAACGCGCTGCTCTGCTGCACTTCCTGGTACGGCACCAGGTCGCGCCGGTACGACGCGTGGACCGCCGCCTCGCGCTGGCGCATGGCCGCGGCGGCGCCGTCGAGTGCGGCCTCCATCTCGGCCACCCGGGACTGGAGCACGGCGACCTGGTTCTCCAGTTCGATGATGCGCTTGATGCCGGCCAGGTTGATGCCCTCGTCCTGCGACAACTGCTGGACGGTGCGCAGCAGTTCGATGTCACGGGCCGAGTAGCGACGGCCGCGCCCGGCGGTGCGGTCCGGGGAGACCAGTCCGAGACGGTCGTACTGGCGCAGGGTCTGCGGGTGCAGACCGGAGAGCTGGGCGGCCACCGAGATGACGTACACCGGTGTCTCTTCCGTCAGCTCATAAGCCCGGTTGCCAAATGAGTTCTGCCTACGGCGGCCGTCCATCACATTCATGCTCCCTTCGCGGCCTGGAACAGCTCCGCTCGCGGGTCCTCGCCCGCGGTCGCCTCGCGATACGCCTCCAGCGCGTCACGAGCCTTCCCCGACAGGTCCTTCGGGACACTCACCTCGACCGTGATCAGCAGGTCCCCGCGGGTGCCGTCCTTGCGGAAGGCGCCCTTGCCCCGGGCCCGCATCGTACGGCCGTTGGGGGTGCCCGGAGGCAGTTTCAGGGTGACCGGCGGTCCGCCCAGGGTCGGGACCCGGACCTCTCCGCCGAGCGCCGCCTCGGGGTACGTCACCGGGACGGTCACCGTGAGGTTGTCGTCCTTGCGGCCGAACACCGGGTGCGGGTCGACGTGCACGACGACGTACAGGTCGCCCGCAGGGCCGCCCCGTTCGCCGGGGGCGCCCTTGCCGCGCAGCCGGATCCGCTGGCCGTCGGAGACGCCCGCCGGGATCCGGACCTGCATGGTGCGGGAGGACTTGGCGCGGCCCGAGCCCTTGCAGATGTCGCAGGGGTGCTCGGCGATCAGGCCGCGGCCCTTGCAGTCCGGGCAGGGGTCCGTCAGGGAGAAACCGCCGCCGGATCCCCGCGCGACCTGACCGGTGCCGACGCACGTCGGGCACACCCGGGGGGTGGCGTTGGCGTCGCCGGTGCCGGAACACCCCTTGCAGGGCGACTGCGAGGACATCCTGAGCGGGACGGTCGCGCCCTCGATGGCCTCGGTGAAGCTCAGCGTGACCTCGGACTCGATGTCCTGGCCGCGCCGGGGCTGCACGCGGGTGGTGCCGGAGCTGCCCCGGTTGAACAGGCCGCCGAAGACATCGCCGATGCCCCCGCCGAAGCCGCCCGCCTGTCCCCCGCCCTGGGCGCCGCCGCCGAAGAGGTCGCCCAGGTCGAAGTTGAACGAGCCGCCGCCGGCGCCGGGTCCGGGGCGGAAGCCGCCGTTGCCGAAGAGGGCGCGGGCCTCGTCGTACTCCTTGCGCTTCTTGGGGTCACCGAGGATGTCGTTGGCCTCGGAGATCTCCTTGAAGCGCTCCTCGGCCTTGACGTTCCCCTTGTTGGCGTCCGGGTGGTACTCGCGGGCGAGCTTGCGGTACGCCTTCTTGATCTCGGCCTCGGTGGCGTCCTTGGGGACGCCGAGGACCTTGTAGTAGTCCTTCTCGATGAAGTCCTTGGTACTCATCCGCGACGTCCCTCCTTCCACCGGGTGTGCACTTCGTCGGCGTCAGCCCTCGTCCGGGCCACCGCTCTCCTTGTCGTCGGCCGCCGCCGCCTGCTCCTCGGAGCCCTCGGCCTTGGCGGTCTGCGCGCCGGGCTGCGGCTCGGCCACGGCCACCCGCGCGGGGCGGATGGTGCGCTCGCCGATGCGATACCCCGGCTGGAGAATCGCCACGCACGTCGTCTCGGTGACGTCGGGCGCGTAACTGTGCATCAGGGCCTCGTGGATCGTCGGGTCGAAGGGCTCGCCCTCCTTGCCGAACTGCATGAGTCCCATCTTCGCCGCGACGGTCTCGAGGGACTCGGCGACGGACTTGAAGCCGCCGACGAGTTCGCCGTGCTCCCGCGCGCGCCCGATGTCGTCGAGCACGGGCAGGAGTTCGGTGAGGAGGTTCGCGATGGCGATCTCCTTCACCGTGATCCGGTCGCGCTCGACCCGGCGACGGTAGTTCTGGTACTCGGCCTGGAGGCGCTGGAGGTCCGCCGTGCGCTCACCGAGCGCCGTACGCACCTGGTCCAGCTGAGCCGTCAGACCGGCCACCTGGGCCGTCGCTGCCGCGTCCCCGGCCGGGGCCGCCCCCTCCTGGGGGGCGGCCTTCGGCTCGGCGTCCTCGGAGCCGGAGGGGACATCAGGCTGCTGCGGCTGCGCCGACTGCGGCTGCTGCTCGTCGAAGCCCGGGGTCTCCTCCGTCACGCGGCACCGTCCTTCCGGTCCTCGTCGACGATCTCGGCGTCGACGACGTCATCGTCGGCCTTGGCGTCGCCGGCGCCGGCGCCGGCCTCGCCGCCCGCGGCCTGCGCGGCCTGGGCGTCGGCGTAGAGGGCCTGGCCGAGCTTCTGCGAGACGGCAGCGACCTTCTCGGTGGCCGTGCGGATCTCGGCGGTGTCCTCGCCCTTGAGCACTTCCTTCAGCTCGGCGACGGACGCCTCGACCTCGGTCTTGATGTCACCGGGGACCTTGTCCTCGTTGTCCTTGAGGAACTTCTCGGTCTGGTAGACGAGCTGCTCGCCCTGGTTGCGGCTCTCGGCGGCCTCGCGGCGGGCGTGGTCCTCCTCCGCGTACTTCTCGGCCTCCTGGCGCATCCGGTCGACCTCGTCCTTCGGCAGCGAGGAGCCGCCGGTGACGGTCATCTTCTGCTCCTTGCCCGTGCCCAGGTCCTTCGCGGTCACGTGCATGATGCCGTTGGCGTCGATGTCGAAGGCGACCTCGATCTGCGGGACACCGCGCGGGGCGGGCGGCAGACCGGTCAGCTCGAACATCCCGAGCTTCTTGTTGTACGCCGCGATCTCGCGCTCGCCCTGGTAGACCTGGATCTGCACGGACGGCTGGTTGTCCTCGGCGGTGGTGAAGATCTCGGACCGCTTGGTCGGGATCGTCGTGTTCCGCTCGATGAGCTTGGTCATGATGCCGCCCTTGGTCTCGATACCGAGGGACAGCGGGGTGACGTCGAGGAGCAGGACGTCCTTGACCTCACCCTTGAGGACACCGGCCTGGAGGGCGGCGCCGATGGCGACGACCTCGTCCGGGTTGACGCCCTTGTTGGCGTCCTTGCCGCCGGTCAGCTCGCGCACGAGCTCGGCGACAGCCGGCATACGCGTCGACCCACCGACGAGAACGACGTGGTCGATCTCGGAGAGGGCGATCCCGGCGTCCTTGATGACGTTGTGGAACGGCGTCTTGCAGCGCTCCAGCAGGTCGGCCGTCAGCTGCTGGAACTGGGCGCGGGTGAGCTTCTCGTCGAGGTGCAGGGGGCCCTCGGCGGAGGCGGTGATGTAGGGCAGGTTGATCGAGGTCTCGGTGGAGCTCGACAGCTCGATCTTCGCCTTCTCGGCGGCCTCGCGCAGACGCTGCAGCGCCATCTTGTCCTTGGCGAGGTCGACGCCGTGGCCGGCGCGGAACTGCTGCACCAGGTAGTCGACGACGCGCTGGTCCCAGTCGTCACCACCGAGGTGGTTGTCACCGTTGGTGGCCTTCACCTCGACGACGCCGTCGCCGATCTCCAGGAGGGACACGTCGAAGGTGCCGCCACCGAGGTCGAAGACGAGGATCGTCTGGTCGTCCTTGTCGAGGCCGTAGGCGAGGGCGGCGGCGGTGGGCTCGTTGACGATGCGCAGGACGTTCAGGCCCGCGATCTCACCGGCCTCCTTCGTCGCCTGGCGCTCGGAGTCGTTGAAGTAGGCCGGGACGGTGATGACCGCGTCCGCGACCTTCTCGCCCAGGTAGGCCTCGGCGTCGCGCTTCAGCTTCTGCAGGATGAAGGCGCTCATCTGCTGCGGGTTGAAGTGCTTCCCGTCGAGCTCGATCTTCCAGTCCGTGCCCATGTGACGCTTGACGGACCGGATCGTCCGGTCCACGTTCGTGACCGCCTGACGCTTGGCCACCTCGCCGACGAGCACCTCACCGTTCTTGGCGAAGGCGACGACGGACGGCGTGGTCCTGGCGCCCTCTGCGTTGGTGATGACGGTGGGCTCGCCGCCTTCAAGAACGCTGACGACGGAGTTAGTCGTGCCCAGGTCGATGCCGACCGCACGTGCCATTTCAATTCCTCCAACAATGACTTGAGTGGAACGGACTCAAGTGTGCATGACGCCCCCCGATGGGTCAACAGACCTGAGCGGAGGAGGCTCAACTCTTATGTTTTCCTTATACGCAACCGCCTACTGACCTGCACGTATACGTCCACGGGGCAGGCACGCATCCGGTACGGGAGTGACGTGCGGGGTGGGCGACGGGGTGCCGATCGGCGGGCGGTGCGCGACGAGCGACGAGCGACGGGCGACGAGCGACGAGCGACGGGCGACGGGCGACGGGGAGAGCGGTGGACCCCAGGGGCCGCACCCCACGCTCCCAGGCCCGCCAGGGTCTGGCGCCCCTCAGGGCCTGGCACCCCTCAGGTGCGCGGGGAACTGCGCGAGAAGCCCACCGGCCCGGCGGCCGAAACACACCCCGGCCGGGAGGGCAGCCGCCTCACCGCCGGCCTGGCCGGGGCACCGGG
>NZ_JARGEE010000476.1:0-6332 GCF_033794485.1 Streptomyces sp. MB09-02B | reverse complement strand
CCGTACGACAACGTGCCCCCCATCCGCACTCCGAGCGCCCCCGCGAACGACGCCTCCACGGGCCCCGCGTTGGGGCTCGGGTGCCTGCCCGCGTCCGCGCGCCAGGCCCGTACGGCCCCCCGGGCGTCCCCACCGGAGGTGGCGGCCAGCACCGCCGTGAGCCGGGCCCCCGGCCACCCCACCACGTCGTCCAGCCGCGCGGAGGCCCAGCCGAACCGCCGGTACCGCTGCGACCGGTGTCCGACCATGGCGTCGAGGGTGTTGACGGCCCGGAACCCCACCAGCCCCGGCACGCCCGCCACGGCTCCCCACACGAGCGCCCCCACCACCGCGTCCGAGGTGTTCTCGGCGACGGACTCCACGACCGCGCGCGCGATCCCGTCCGCGTCGAGCGCCTGGGGGTCCCGCCCGCACAGATGCGGCAGGCGGGCCCGCGCGCCCTCGACGTCCCCCGCCTCCAGGGACCGTCCGATCGCCCGGGCCTCCCGCCCGAGCGAAGTCCCCCCGACGACGGCCCAGGTGGCGGCGGCGGTCAACGTGACGGAGGCGGCACGCGAGGGCCGTACGACGGACGAGGCGACGGCCCCGAGCGCCACGGCGCCACCCGCGCACACGGCGGTGTGCAGTGCGCCCCACCCCCGGTGGTCCCGCCACAGCACCCGCTCCACGGCACCGGCGGCCCGCCCGAACGCGGCGACCGGATGTCCCCGGCGGGGGTCGCCGAGCAGCAGGTCACCGAGGAGTCCGGCGGTGGCGCCGTACGCGAAGACGCGATCGGCACGCACGGGTTCAGCCGATCGCGGGGGCGGACGAGGATCCGGTACGGGGACTCAGACGGCAGCCGCACATGGCGATATGTCCTCACTCAGGGTGTCCACGCCCTGGTTCGACGAGACCGACGGCGAGAGTTCCTGGCTCCCGGGAGGTTCATCCCCGGTGACAGTGGCGGGACCGCGCCGGACTTCCACCGGCTTCCTCTCCTGCCGTCGTACATGGCCCCGGCAGTCCACCACGCCCCTTCGAGACCCGTCAACTTGCTGTTGACCTGCGACGCAGGGGTGTGCTCAGCCCCACATCGCTGAAATATCGCCAGACGCCCGAATCGGCTCTTTCTGCGCTCATTTCGGCGGTGCCGGACGGAACCCTTGAGGGAACGGCGGACTCGAACGCGAGGAAGAACGCTGTGCTCTCCTTCCGTCACAGCGCGTGGCGTGGTTTTCTGGCGGGGCTTGTGGACCCGGGTGCGGACGGCTCTTGACGAACCGTCCGGGGGACGGGAGGTACGCGCGATGGAAGATCGGACCAAGGCATCCGCCTCGGCGCGTGCGCGGGCATCGAGGGACCGGCGGACGCTGTTGTCCGCCGCCGCCCCACTGGTGCTCTTCAGCACGGTCGCCGGAGTCCTCGCCGTGGGGGCGGGAGCTCTCGTCGCCCTGCTGGTGCCGGGGACGGAGGCGCGGGGCGTCGTCTGGGTGGCGGTGACCGCCCTCCTCGCCACGGGGGCGGGCCTGTGGTGGGGGCTCACCCCGGTCACGGAGCGGCTGAGGGGCCTGGACCGGGCTCTGGCCGGGGCGCGGCCGCGGGGCCCGGAGGCGCGCTGAGGCAGACGGCAACAGGCAAACCCCTCGTACCGATCAGACGGTACGAGGGGTTTGCCTCTGTGCGTCGTGCGTCGTGCGAGGTGGGACGGGGGGACGGGGGGACGGGGCCTCAGGCCATGATCAGGTAGATCCCGTAACCCACCGCCGCCGTGCAGGCCGCGAAGCAGGCGTAGGCCGCTGTCGTGGCGAGCGCGGGCGAGGTGCCGGCGGCGGTCGCCGCCTCCCGCTTGGAGAGGCCGACGATCCCCAGGGTGAAAAGGCCGACGAGGGCCACGGTGACCACGAGGCTGACTCCGAAGACGGAGCCGAGGGCTGCCCAGTCGATGTGCATGGTGGTGTTCTTCCTCGGGAGGTCGCGGGGCTCAGACGGCGGGCGTCGGCGTGGACGAGTTCGCCGGGGCCGTGGCCTCGGCGGTGGTCGCGGACGCGGGGACCGGGATGGTCGCCGAGAGGTCCTCGGTCACCGTGCCGGCGGGCGGCGGTGTCACGGCGGCCATCGCCGTGGTCACCACACCGGGCGGCTCCTCGGTGTCGTTGACGTTCGTGTGGTCGACGACCTCGCGGCGCGAGATCACCCAGATCGCGGCGCTGGAGGCGATGAGGAAGACCGCGACGACGGCCGTGCCCCAGCTGCCGAAGGACGTCACCCACTCGGCGAGCGCGGCGACCAGCGCGGCGGCCGGCAGGGTCAGACCCCAGGCGACGAACATCCGGGTCGCGGTGGACCAGCGGACCACTCCGCCCTTGCGGCCGAGGCCCGCACCCATCACCGCACCGGAGACCGAGTGCGTGGTGGAGAGCGAGAAGCCGAGGTGCGAGGAGGCCAGGATCACCGTGGCCGCGCTGGTCTGGGCGGCGAAGCCCTGCTGCGGCTGGAGGTCGGTCAGGCCCTTGCCCATCGTGCGGATGATGCGCCAGCCGCCGAGGTAGGTGCCGAGCGCGATGGCGAGACCGGCGGAGACGATGACCCACACCGGCGGGTCGGAGTCGGGCGCGAGGGCGCCCCCGGCCACCAGGGCGAGGGTGATGATGCCCATCGTCTTCTGCGCGTCGTTGGTGCCGTGGGCCAGTGAGACCAGGCCCGCGGAGGCGATCTGACCGGCGCGGTAGCCCTTGCCGGAGGCCTTCTCGCTCGTGTGCTGTCCGAGCTTGTACGTCAGCCGGGTGGCCAGCATCGCCGCGACACCGGCGACCAGCGGGGCCGCGACGGCCGGGATCAGCACCTTGGTGACGAGCACGTCGCCGTGCACGCCCCCGAGGCCGACCGAGGCGATGGTGGCGCCGACGAGGCCGCCCATCAGGGCGTGCGAGGAGCTGGAGGGGAGACCGACCAGCCAGGTCAGCAGGTTCCAGAGGATGGCGCCGACGAGCGCCGCGAATATGACCTCTGGCTGTATCCCGGACTCGTCGACGAGTCCCTTGGAGATGGTGTTGGCGACCTCGATGGACAGGAACGCGCCGACAAGGTTGAGCACGGCGGACATGGCCACCGCGACCTTGGGCTTCATGGCGCCGGTCGAGATGGTGGTGGCCATCGCGTTGGCGGTGTCGTGGAAACCGTTCGTAAAATCGAACGCAAGCGCGGTGACGACCACGATCGCGAGGATCAGCGAGAAGTTTTCCATTTACCCGAGCTTCTTTCGGACGTCAGTGGCACATGGACCGTAAGCAACCTGGGTGAACGGAAGATGAACTGAGGCAGGCGTGCGGGTGTAATGAACGCGGTGCCGCCCCTCCGCTTGTGGGTCTGCGGTGCGCCCGCAGACCCACAAGCGGAGGGGCGGCCTTCGAACGAAGGCGGAATATCTGGGTCCGCTAGCCTCGGGCGAACCTCTTCAGCCGGTTGGTCGACCCGTTGAAGAGGTTCTGGTCACCCGGCAGGCTCCCGCTGCCGTTGTCGTACTGCCAGATCGTCCAGAACTTCCACCCCGCGGGGAGCTCCCCCGCCCCGGCGGAGTCGTACCGGGCCAGCCACAGCGCGTGATTCCCGCCGAAGGCCGTGCTGTTGCCGGTGCAGGTCTTCCACCAGTGGGTGGTCGTGTAGATCACCGGACGGCGTTTGGTGAGGCGCTTCACCTCGTCGCTGAACGACCGGATCCAGCCGACCATCGCGCCGTCGCTCAGGCCGTAGCACTTCCTCTTCCCGTCGTACGGGTTGTACTCGATGTCGAGCGCCGGCGGCAGCGTCCAGCCGTCCGCGCGCCAGCCGCCCCCGTTGTCCACGAAGTAGCGGGCCTGGCTCTTCCCGGACGACCGGTGGGGCAGGGCGAAGTGGTACGCGCCGCGGATCAGGCCCGCCTCGCGCGAGCCGTTGTACTGCTGGGCGAAGTACGGGTTGCGGTAGGTGGTGGACTCGGTCGCCTTGACGTAGACGAACCGGGCGCCCTTCGCCCTCGCGCTCGACCAGTCCACCTTCTTCTGGTGCGAGGAGACGTCGTGCCCCCTGGGCTGGGCGGCGGCCGAGACGGGCAGCTCGGCGAGAGCGGTCCCCCCCAGGGCCAGCGCCGCGACGGAGGCGGCGAGTGCGCGGTTGCGGCGACGGGACGGCTTGGGAGCGGTGGCCATACTTCCCCCCGGAATGGCGATTGTGCGACAAAAACACCCGGAGATTATTGGAAGATCACCGAATGCCGGTCGATCATCGGCCAATTACCAACTCCGAGTGACGTATGTGGACATGGGCCCTCTCGCGGCTCCCGATCCGCCCACCGCGCCCGCGCCGGGGAGCCTGCCGTCGCCGGCCGCCTGGCAGGATCGCGGCATGGTCGAACAGCAGGGGAACGCCCGGGGCGGGCAGGACGCGCGGCGGCGCGGTGCACCGGGTGTGACGGACGACGTGGCGCAGGCGTGGGACGAGCTCGTCGCGACGGCCCGCCGGACGGTGGCCGACGGGCTGGTCGTCGGCACCTCCGGGAACGTGTCCGTGCGGGTCGGGGACACCGTCCTGGTCACGCCGACGGGAGTGCCGTACGACCGTCTGACCCCGGACGACGTGACGGGCGTCGACCTCTCCGGCCGGCAGGTCCTCGGCACGCTCCGCCCGACGAGCGAGCTCCCCATGCACCTGGCGATCCACGGCACCACCGACGCCCGGGCCGTCGTCCACACCCACGCGGTCCACGCGACGGCCGTCTCCACCCTGGTGAGCGAGCTGCCGCTGATCCACTACATGTCAGCCGTCCTCGGCGGACCGGTCAGGGTCGCCCCCTACGCGACCTACGGCACCCCGGAGTTGGCCGAGAACATGCTCCGCGCTTTGACAGGGCGCACCGGCTGTCTCCTCCAGAACCACGGCACGATCACCTACGGCACCACCCTCTCCGAGGCCTACGACCGCACGGCCCAGCTCGAATGGATGTGCAGAGTCTGGCTGACGGCGTCCTCCGTCCCGGGCCGCACCCCGCACCTCCTGACCCCCGACCAACTGGCGAAAGCCGGCACCCGCCTCCGCGACTACGGCCAGCCCGACTAGGGGGTGTTTCGAAAGTCCCGCACAGCACCCACGGCGCCCGGCACGCCCTCTCGCCGCACCGGCCGAAAGCCCAAGTACGTCCAGTACGAGGACTTTCGTCCGGCACGCCGAGAGCACGCACCGGACACCGCGGGCACCGCACAGGACTTTCGAAACACCCCCTAGGGCTCCAGCACGTGTGGGTGCATTCGTGCATCAGGTCCGCGCACCCGCCACACCGGTCACTCCGGCGTCCGTGCCCACTGGCCGGAGGCGTGGTCGGCCAGGACACTGGAGGCGTGGGTGCAGTCAAAGCGGCGGTCGCCGCGGTAGGGGTCGCGTTCGCGGCCGGTGCGGCCAGTGTCGCTGCGGGCCGGCTGGCCAGCGACGTCGCGCTGAAGGCGCCGCCGGGCGAACCGCTGCCCACGGAACCCCGGCTGACCGTGCACGCCACCGCCGCCGGCCGTATCGCCCTGACCCGTGCCTTCGCCTCCCAGCGCCCCGGCACCTACGGCCTCACCGGCAACGGCTCCCACGCGGTCGTCGGCAGCGTCCTGGACGGCGCCCCGCACGCCCCCGACACGGTCGTACGCCGTCTGGAGCGCGTCACCCACGGCACCCTGGAGCCCGGCGACAAGGTGCGGCTCACCCCCGCCCTCCACCTCGGCGACCCGCGCACCGCGCTCGGCCTCGACCACGACGACGTCGAGATCCCCGGCGAACTCGGCACCCTGCCCGCCTGGTTCACGCCCGCGGACCGGGACATCTGGGTGATCGCCGTGCACGGCCTGGGCGCCACCCGCGAACACCCCATGAACGTCCTGGAGTTCCTGCACCGCCACCACTTCCCGGTGCTCACCCTCGCCTACCGCGGTGACCCGGGCGCCCCCCGCTCCCCGGACGGCCTGAACCACCTCGGTGAGACCGAGTGGCGCGACGTGGACGCCGCCATCCGTCACGCCGTCCGGTTCGGCGCCGAACGGGTCGTGCTGCTCGGCTGGTCCACCGGCGCCACCATGGCCCTGCGCGCCGCCACCCGCTCCGCGCTGCGCGACCGCGTCACCGGACTCGTCCTGGACTCACCGGTGCTCGACTGGACCGCCACCCTCCGCGCCCTCGCGGCCGCCCGCCGCACCCCCGGTGCCCTGCTGCCCCTCGCGGTCCGCGCCGCCCAGGGCCGCACCGGACTGCGGGCCGCCCCCGGTGACCAGGGCACCGACACCTCGGAGCTCAGGACGCCGACCCTGCTCTTCCACGGCCCCGACGACACCGTCGCCCCC
>NZ_JARGEE010000475.1:0-6333 GCF_033794485.1 Streptomyces sp. MB09-02B | reverse complement strand
AACGGGTATTCGGTTTTTTGGCTTTCTCTGGGGTTTGGAGATGTGTTAAAGGGCCAGCTCCAGGGGCGTGTCCGGGTGCGGCAGGGCGAGGATGTCGAGGGCGAGCAGCGTCAGGACGCGGTCGTTGGCGGAGCCGCGGAGGTCGAGGGAGAGGATCTTCCCGGCCCGGTTGAGGCGCTGGGTGACCGTGTTGCGGTGGACGCCGAGGCCGCCCGCGGCTTCGGTGTGCTTGAAGCTGAGGGCCGTCGGCAGGGTCTCGAGGAGCAGCTTCCGCTCGTCGCCCCGGCCCGGGAAGTCGTCCAGGAGCGGGGACATCGGGGCCGCCGCCCAGGCCTTCGCCGCCCGTCTGGGCAGGAGGGGCGCGAACTTGGCCCTGGAGCCGCCCAGCAGGACGCGGTGCGGGGTGCCTGCCGCGTCGCCCACCGCCGTCAGGGCCTCCAGGTAGCCGACCGCGGTCTCGGCGAGCGGGTGCGGTCGGCTCTGGCCCATCAGGTGGCCCTCGCGGGCCGCGATCATCTCCTTGAGGACCGTCTCGACCCGGTCGCCCTCCCGGGCGGGGTCGAGGATGAGGATGTGCTTCGGCTTGCCCGGGCACGGGGACACGATGGCGTGCTCGGCCAGGGCCCGCTCGCACCAGGTGAGGGTGGCCTCGCGCTCCTGCGGTCCGGTGTCGACGACGTAGACGCGGGCGGCGTCGGTGTCCAGCAGGGCCTGTGCGGCGCCCGTGTAGACCACCTGCGCCAGAACCGTTTCTCCACGCATGAGCAGCTGGAACGCGGCATGCCGCACCGCCGGGGTCCGGGTCCTGGCCTGGTGCTCGCGGCGGGCCTGGTCGCACAGTCCGAGGAGCTTCGCCGCGTGCTGGATCAGGGCCGCGGCCGCACTGTCGAAGGGTTCGCGGGAGGCGATGGCCAGCCGGGCCTCGTCCTCGCCGCCCGAGGAGCCCTGGAACCCCTGGGACCCCTGGGACCCCTGGGAGCCCTGGGAGCCCTGGGAGCCCTGGGAGATCGACACGATGCGGGTGTGCATGGCGCCGGCGTGCGTGTCAGGTGCGCCGTGCGCGCCGGTGATGACGGCGTGGGCCAGGCCGGCGGGCGCGCTGTCGGGCGCCGCCGCGAGGACGCCGCGCCGGGCCGAGCTGACGAGGACCTCGGCGTGCAGGGCCACCGAGAGCCAGTCGGCGATGCGCCGTACGGCCGTGGGGTCGGCGAGGCGGGCCGGCAGCCGGCTGAGGAGGCCGTCGAGGTGCTGGACCTGGCGCTCCGCGAACTGGGCGCGCCGCAGCCGCAGATCCTCATTCACGTCGTCCCAGGCGGTGCTTTCGGCGGAGGTCGCCAGCAGGGGCAGTTCCAGGCGGTTCGCGGCGGCGAGGGTGGCGTCCGGGAGGGTGCGCAGGTCGTGGCCGGGGGTGCCGATCACCAGGCCGGCCGCCTTGCGGCGGTCCAGGTGCCGGATCAGGTGGTCGAGCGTGCGGACGTGGGCCGGGGTCGGCCGGGGCGTGTCCAGGGTGACCAGGAACAGCGTCCCGTCCTCGAACGGGGTGTCCGCGGAGAGGTCGCCGAGCGTGCGCGGAGCCTCGGTCAGCGGCCCGGCGACGACCTCGGTGACCCGGGTCGCGCCGTGGCGGGAGGCATGGCCGGGCTGGAGGAACCTCAGCCGCAACTGCCGCCGCTCGTTGATCAGATAGTCAAGGGTGGGCAACGCCGCCGTCCCTCCCCGGTCACGCACGTGGGTCCGCGGGACGCTCAACTCCACCTGCTGTGTTCGCTCTTGTCATATGTGGTGTGTTTTCGGCAGCGTAATGGACGGACGATCCGACCGGCAGATCATCATCATGGGCCACCCGCACTCCTTCCGCACGCTCACCCGAGCCCCTTCCGCGCACGTGCGAGGTGCGCGTCCCCGGCGGGGGACCTACCGTCGAAGACATGCCACTGCACCGATGGGACAGCGACGCCCGGCGGGACGCCGGGCACGACCGGAGCGACGGGCACCGGCTCGCCGTGAACCCCTTCTACGGCCAGGCCAACCCGGTGGGCGGTATGGCCGAGGCCCCGCCCAAGCACCGGCTGCCCGAGGCCCCGCTGGCCCCCTCGACGGCGTACCAGCTCGTCCACGACGAACTCATGCTGGACGGCAACTCGCGGCTGAACCTCGCCACCTTCGTCACCACGTGGATGGAGCCCGAGGCGGGCGTGCTGATGGGTGAGTGCCGGGACAAGAACATGATCGACAAGGACGAGTACCCGCGCACGGCCGAGCTGGAGCGGCGGTGTGTGTCGATGCTCGCCGATCTGTGGAACGCGCCGGATCCGAGCGCCGCCGTCGGCTGCTCGACCACCGGGTCCAGCGAGGCCTGCATGCTCGCCGGGATGGCCCTCAAGCGGCGGTGGGCGAAACGGAACGCCGACCGGTACCCGTCGGCGGATGCCCGGCCCAACCTGGTCATGGGGGTCAACGTCCAGGTCTGCTGGGACAAGTTCTGCACCTTCTGGGAGGTGGAGGCCCGGCAGGTGCCCATGGAGGGCGACCGGTTCCACCTCGATCCGGCGGCGGCCGCGGCGCTGTGCGACGAGAACACGATCGGGGTGGTGGGCGTCCTCGGCTCCACCTTCGACGGGTCGTACGAGCCGATCGCCGAGCTGTGCGCGGCACTCGACGACCTGCAGGAACGTACGGGTCTGGATGTGCCCGTGCATGTCGACGGCGCGTCGGGCGCCATGGTCGCGCCCTTCCTCGACGAGGAGTTGGTCTGGGACTTCAGGCTGCCGCGGGTGTCGTCCATCAACACCTCCGGGCACAAGTACGGGCTGGTGTACCCGGGCGTGGGCTGGGCGTTGTGGCGGTCCGCCGCCGAGCTGCCGGAGGAGCTGGTGTTCCGGGTGAACTACCTGGGCGGGGACATGCCCACGTTCGCGCTGAACTTCTCCCGGCCGGGGGCGCAGGTCGTGGCGCAGTACTACACGTTCCTGCGGCTCGGGCGGGAGGGGTACCGGGCCGTGCAGCGGTCGACGCGGGACGTGGCGACGGGGCTCGCGGAGGAGGTCGGGAAGCTCGGGGACTTCCGGCTGCTGACGCGGGGGGACGAGTTGCCGGTTTTCGCGTTCACGACGGAGGAGGGGGTCTCCTCGTACGACGTCTTCGACGTGGCTCGGCGGATGCGGGAGAGGGGGTGGCTGGTGCCCGCGTACACCTTTCCGGAGAACCGGGAGGATCTGTCCGTGCTGCGGGTGGTGTGCCGGAACGGGTTCACGTCCGATCTGGCGGGGCTGTTCCTGGAGGATCTGGGGCGGTTGTTGCCGGAGCTTCGGCGGCAGTCGGGGCCGGCGGTGCGGGACAAGGGGGCGGCTACCGGGTTCCATCACTAGTCAGGGGTGCGGCCAGGTTTTTTCGCCCCGCCGCCCCTACCCGTCCCATCCTCGGCAAGGGGCTGTGCCCCTTCGACCCCCAAGCGTCCGTCCGGTGGGGGCTGGTCGCGCAGTTCCCCGCGCCCCTGAAAAGGCAGGGGGCTGCGCCCCTGCCTTTTCGGCTCGGGCGGCTACTTGCTCAGGCGGGCGAATCTGCGTACCGCCAAGGGGAAGAAGATCGCCAGTAGCGCCAGGGGCCAGGCGATCGCTGTCCAGAGGTGGTCCGTCTCGGCGCCCGGGGTGCCGAAGAGGTGGCGTACGGCCGTCGCCGTGTGGGACATCGGGTTCCAGTCGACGACCGTGCCGAGCCAGCCGGGCATGGAGGCGGGGGTGGCGAGGGCGTTGGAGAGGAAGCCGACCGGCCAGACGAGGATCTGTACGGCGGTGAGGAGTTCGGGCCGGCCGGCCAGCATCGCGAGGTGGATGCCGATCCACAGCATCGCGAAGCGGAAGAGCAGGAGGAGGCCCACCGCGCCGAGGAAGGCCGCAGGGCCGCCGTGCGCGCGCCAGCCGAGCGCGAACGCGACGGCCATGAGGACGGCCAGGCCCACCGCCGACTGGAGCATGTCCGCGACCGAACGGCCCACCAGGACCGCCCCGTTGGTCATCGGCATCGAACGGAAGCGGTCGATCACCCCCTTGTTGAGGTCCTGGGTGACGGCGAGCATCGTGCCCTCCAGACCGAAGGCCATGGTGAGCGCGAGCATGCCGGGGACCAGGTAGTCGAGGTAGTCGCCGGTCACCCCACGGCCGCCGCCGATCAGATAGCCGAACATCAGCAGCAGCATCACGGGGAAGACCAGCCCGACCAGCATCTGCACCGGTTGCCGTGCCCAGTGGGCGAGTTCGCGGCGGGTCATGGTCCAGGAGTCGGTGAGCGCGTGCACGCCCGGACCCGGGTGCGTGGTCGTCGGTGTCGTCGTGGTCATGCGCGTACGGCCTCCTTCGTACGGCCGTCCCCGGTGAGGTGCAGGAACACCTCGTCCAGGGTCGGGCGGCGCAGGGCGATGTCCTCGGCCTCGATGCGGGCGTCGGCGAGGGCGCGTACGACCGTGGTCAGAGCCGTCATGCGGTCGGTGACCGGGGCGCTGAGGCGGCGGCGGTCGGTGTCGATCGAGACCTCCTCCGTGGGGACCGGCAACAGGGCTGCGGCGGCGCCCAGTTGACCGGCGTCGCGCAGGACGATGTCGATGCGGTCGCCGCCGGTCAGGCGCTTGAGCTCGTCCGCCGTGCCGTCGGCGACGACCCGGCCGCCGTCGACCACGGAGATCCGGTCGGCGAGCTGGTCGGCCTCCTCCAGGTACTGGGTGGTGAGCAGGACCGTCGTACCGCCGCCGACCAGGGAGCGGACGGAGTCCCAGACCTCGGTGCGGCCGCGCGGGTCGAGGCCGGTCGTCGGCTCGTCCAGGAAGAGCACCTCCGGTTCGGTGATGAGGGACGCCGCGAGGTCGAGGCGGCGCCGCATACCGCCGCTGTACTGCTTGACGGCCTTGCGGCCGGTGTCGCCGAGGCCGAACCGCTCCAGGAGTTCGCCGGCCCGCACGCGCGCGTGGCGGGCGCCCAGGTGGTACAGGCGGCCGAACATCTCCAGGTTCTGCCGGCCGCCGAGCTCCTCGTCGAGCGCGGCGTGCTGGCCGAGCAGGCCGATGCGGAAGCGCACCTCTCGGGCGTGCGCCACCACGTCGTGCCCCGCGACCTCGACCCGGCCCGCGTCCGGCCGCAGCAGGGTGGCCAGGATCCTGACCAGGGTCGTCTTGCCCGCGCCGTTGGGCCCGAGCATCCCGTGCACGGTGCCGCGCACCACGCGGAGATCCAGTCCGTCGAGGGCGACCTTGCCACCCGTGTCGCTCTTCCCGCTCTTGCCGCTCTTCCCGCCGCCGTAGACCTTGCGCACCCCTTCGACCGTGATCGCCGCGTCCGCCATCGGGGCCTTCCTCTCGGTCGCTGTCCGCTCCACCGCTCACCTCCACCACAGTAGTCAAACTTGACTACACCGACGAAGGTAAACCCTCGACGGCTCGTGGTCAAACTTGATTAGCGGTCGTCCCCCGGGTGCCGCTCACCGGTCGCGTACGGGTTGTCCTGGCCCTCCGCGAGGACGCCGACGAACGGCTCGCCCTCCCCCGCGAAGGTGTAGGCCCCGGCGCGGATGCGCTCGATGAGGCTGCGGGTCCACGCGGCGCCGCTGTCGGAGGAGTCGAGCCAGAAGTTCATGATCTCGCCGATGTGCCCGAACTGGGCCGGGCCCTTCTCGGGCGCGTAGTACTCGGTGATGCCCTCGCGCCAGGCGCCGATGGCCTTCACCCGCTCCTCCAGGAGGCCGAGCACCTCCGCCCGGCCGAGGTCGACCATGAACCCGAGCCCGGCCGAGAGCACGTCCGGCTTCTGGTGGTAGGCGGCGAGGGACTCCCGCAGCAGCCCGAAGAACTCCTCGGTGCCGGCCTCGGTGATCGTGTACTCCGTGCGGGGCGGCCCGCCGGCCGTGGAGGGGGCGATCTCGTGCGCGACCAGCAGTCCCTGTTTCGCCATCTGCTTCAGGGCGTGGTAGATCGAGCCGGGCTTGGCGTTGGACCACTCGTGCGCGCCCCAGTACTCCAGGTCGTTGCGCACCTGGTAGCCGTGGGCCCGCCCGTGCTGGCGCACGGCGCCGAGCACGAGAAGACGGATCGCTGACATGGGCCCAGCGTAGAACCAGGCGGGATCACCCCGGCTCGCACCCGGCTTCTCAGACCCCGGGCCCGCCTGACGCCGCTCGGTCCAAGGTTCCGGTGTCGGTCACACGCCTGTGCGGCCGACGTGTTCGATGTGGACTGTGAGCGCGTCGGGGTCGAGGCGGTACAGAACACGCCAAGGGCCGTGGTGCAGACGGCGATGCTCCGCGCCCCAGGCGCGTGAGCCCTCGGGGCGCTTCCCCCCCACCCCCACC
>NZ_JARGEE010000474.1:0-6344 GCF_033794485.1 Streptomyces sp. MB09-02B | reverse complement strand
GTACGGGTGGGGGACCGTACGGCCTCGGGAGCTGGGGGCGACGCTGGCGTGGCCGGGCTCCTGGCGGATAGCGCGGCGGCATTGGCGGTACGGGGCGGGGGAGCTTCGGCGGTCGGTGTCGAAGAAGGCGTTCACCGGAGCGGTGCGGCGGCTGCTGCCCGGGGTCTCGGAGGGGGACCTGGTGCCAGCCGCGGCCGGGGTGCGGGCGCAGGCTGTGCTCCGGGACGGCACGCTGGTGGACGACTTCCTGATCAGGGAGGGAGCCCGGGCGGTGCACGTGCTGAACGCGCCTTCGCCCGCCGCCACGGCTTCACTGCCGATCGGGCGGGAGGTGGGGAGGCGGGCGTTGACGGTGCTGGCCGGGGCGTGACGGGCCCTGCTTGCGCGGTGGCTCGGGACGGTCCTTGCTCGCGCGGTGCCCCGTGCCCCGTGCCCGGTGGCCGGTGCCCGGTGGCTTGGGGCGACGGCCCTGCGGGGAGTCGTAAAATTGGGGCACTGTGTCTGACTCCGTCGAATCTCCCGAGCCCCGCACCCCCGGTGCCTCCCTTCGGCATGCCCGGGCCAAGGGGGAGCCTCGGTTTCCCGACGGGCCCAAGGCGGATCCCGCCGGGTCGCACTTCGAGCGGCGGATCCGGAGTTTCCAGCCCCGGCGGAGCCGGGTCACGGCCGGGCAGGCCGACGCCCTGCAGCGGCTGTGGCCCAAGTGGGGGCTCGACATCGACGGGCGGGCGCTGGATCTCGTCGAGCTGTTCGGCGACGACCGGCCCGTCGTGCTGGAGATCGGCTTCGGGATGGGCGAGGCGACCGCGCGGATGGCCGCCGCCGACCCGGAGACCAATGTCCTCGCCGTGGACGTGCACACACCGGGCCAGGGCAACCTGCTGAACCTCGCGGACCAGGCCGGTCTGTCGAACGTCCGGGTCGCCAACGGCGACGCGATCATCCTGCTGCGGGAGATGCTCCCGCCCGGCTCGCTGGACGGACTGCGGGTCTACTTCCCCGACCCCTGGCCCAAGAAGCGCCACCACAAGCGGCGGCTCATCCAACCGGAATTCCTCACGCTCGTCGCGTCCCGGCTCAGGCCGGGGGCCATCGTGCACTGCGCGACGGACTGGGAGCCGTACGCCGAGCAGATGCTCGAAGTGCTCACCGCCCACCCCGAGTTCGAGAACACCCGGGCCGACGGCGGGTTCGCGCCACGTCCCGGCTTCCGGCCGCTGACCCGTTTCGAGGGGCAGGGACTGGACAAGGGTCATGTGGTGAACGATCTGCTCTTCCGCCGCGTACAGCAGCGTGAGCAGGAGCGGAACCCGAAGCGGAAGCAGGAGCAGAAGCAGAAGCCGCAGTCCGAACTGCCCCCCACAGGCGCCTGACGACTTGCCTTCACCGCCCGGCGGGGCGTACCACGCGCCGTCGCGGGCGGTGCCCGTCCCTCGTTAGGGTCAATGCAATGGCCACCAGTTCCCCCTACCCGACGCAACCCGGCGGTCCCACCGATGGGTATGTCTTCAGGCCCACCCGCTGGTGGCAGCGGAAGAGCGTCAGATACGGGGCGCTGATAGGACTGCTCGCGGTCTCCGGGCTCGTCATCCTCGCGCTCGTCCGCGAACAGACCGGCACGGAGGGGTTCCTCGTCGGGCTGGGGCTCGCGGTGCTCCCCGTGCCACTGCTGATGACGGCGTTCCGGTGGCTGGACCGGGTGGAGCCCGGACCCTGGCGGAACCTGGTGTTCGCGTTCGCCTGGGGGGCGTGTGCGGCGGCGCTGATCGCCATCGTGGCGAACAGCTTCGCGACACGGTGGATAGCGACGGCCACGGCCGACCCCTCGCACGCCGACACCGTGGGGGCCACCGTCATAGCCCCCGTGGTCGAGGAGACCGCCAAGGCCGCCGCCGTCCTACTCGTCTTCCTGTTCAGGAGACGGGACTTCACCGGGGTCGTGGACGGGGTGGTGATCGCCGGTTTCACCGCGACGGGATTCGCGTTCACCGAGAACATCCTGTACCTGGGGACCGCGTTCGGGACGGACCAGCTCAGCGGGGGGAGCGGCCTCGCGTCGGTCACCGCGGCCACGTTCTTCGTGCGGGTGATCATGTCGCCGTTCGCGCATCCCCTGTTCACCGTACTGACGGGGATCGGGTTCGGGGTGGCGGCGTTCGCCGCGGAGTGGCAGCGGGGGCGGCGGGTGCTCGTACCGGTGGGCGGACTGCTGCTCGCCATGGGGATGCACTCGGTCTGGAACGGGTCGGCGACGTTCGGGGAGTACGGGTTCTTCGCGGTGTACGCGGGGTTCATGGTGCCGGCGTTCGGGTTGCTGACGTGGTGGGTGATCTGGGCTCGGCAGCGGGAGTTGCGGATCGTGCGGGAGGCGTTGCCGGCGTATGCGGCCGCGGGGTGGCTGACGCCGGTCGAGCCGTCTGTGCTGGGGTCGATGCGGGCCCGGCGGGTGGCGCGGGAGTATGCGGCGCACCACTTCGGGAAGGCGGGGGCCCGGTCGATCGCGGAGTACGAGGTGTACGCGACGAAGCTGGCCTTCCATCGGTACCGGGGGTTGCGGGGACGGGCGGGGGGTGACTTCGCGCTGCGGGAGCGGGAGTTGCTGTTCGAGCTGTGGCGGAGGCGCGAGTTGGCTCGGCCGGCCATGGGCTACGCGGGGCGCGAGGTCAGGGCGACGTACAGGTCCGGATACGGGCACGGATACGGGCACGGGTACGGGTCCGGGTCCGGGTCCGGGTCCGGCGTGTTTGGGGGGCACGGGTCTGCGTACTCGCAGGCTGTGGGGTACGGGGGCGCGGCGTATCCCGTGAACAACCCCTATCGGTACTAGCGCTCGCGCGCCGTCGTTCGGGGCACCCTCTAGCGCGGTGCGATGGCTGTGAGCCAGTCCTCGACCGTCAGGACTTCGGCCCACTGCGGGAACAGCTTCTCGGTGAGCATCGTGTGGACCTCTGGGTCGAGGTCGAGGCAGGCGTCCGCCAGGACCGTGAGGCCGAAGTCCAGGTCGACGGCGTGCCACAGGGTGGACAGCACCACGGCGCTGGTGGCGATGCCCGTGAGGACGAGGCTGTCGATGTCGCGGGCCCTGAGCACCAGGTCGAGGTCGCTGCCCGAGAACGCGCTCCCCCGTCTCTTGGTGACCACGACCTCCCCCTCGCGGGGCGCGACATCGTCATGGATCTCGGTGCCGGGCTCGCCCTCGGTGAACAGGCCGGTCCGCACGACGTTCGCCATCACCTTGTTGCGCGGGCTGATCTCCGGAGCGCCCGGCCGTAGCCCCATCACGACGTAGATCACGGGGATCTCGGCCACCCGGGCTCCGTCGATCGCCCTGCGCAGGCGCGGCAGATATCCGGAACCGTCGTCCGCGATGGCCACGACGTCCCGTTGGACGTCCATCACGAGAAGTGCGCTCTTCGCCATGTCTGCCTGCCGTCCCTTCTGCAGGGGAGTTCTCCGGAAGCCCTGGGAGGTCTCCGAGGCCCAGGGGGCGCGGGGGCCGGGGGACCCAAGGACCCCAGGACCCAGGAACCCAGGGGCCCGGCGGAAGTCCAGCGCAGTCCCGGTCCCGGGGAACAAGGACGAACGCCGCGCAGGCCCATGGGCGTACGCGGCGTCGTTGCTTCCGGGGCGGGTGCCGGTGGTTACGGGTTGAGGCCCTTGCTGCGGAGCCAGGCCGCCGGGTCGATGCCGCTGCTGGCGCCGCCGGGGTGGACCTCCATGTGGAGGTGGGCGCCCGTGACGTTGCCGGTGGCGCCGACGCGGCCGATGACGTCGCCGGTGGCGACCTTCTGGCCGACGCTGACGCCGATGGAGGACTGGTGGGCGTACCAGATCTCGGTGCCGTCATCGAGGGTGAGGACGGTCTTGTAGCCGTAGGAACCCTCGTAGCCGGCCTGCGTGATGGTGCCGCTGTGGACGGCCTTGATGAGCGTGCCGGTGGGGGCCGCGAAGTCGAGGCCGGTGTGGTAGCCGGAGGACCAGTACGGGCCGGCCTGACCGAAGGTGGAGGTGAGGGTGTACGAGGAGGTGGGGAGGGCGAACTGCTTGGCCAGGGCGGCCAGGCGCTCGGCTTCCTTCTTCTCCGCGGCCTCCTCCTCCGCCTTCTTCTTGGCGGCGGCCTCCTTGGCCTCGGCTTCCCTCTTCTCCTTGGCGGCCTGCTCGGCGGCCTTGTCCGCGGCGGCGGTCTGCGCGGCCTCGGCGGCGGCCTTGTCGAAGGCGTCCTGCTGGGACTCGGCCTGCGCCATGATGCGGGCGCGCAGCGCCTCGCCGGCGTCCGCGGTGCCCTGTTCGGTCTCGGCGGCGGTCAGACCGGCGCTGCTGAGCGGGGTCCTGGAGGCCTCGGGCTCCGGCTCGTCGGCCTCGTCCTCGAAGACCGAGCCGACGTTCGGCATGTCGGGCATCGATATGGAGACCGGGGCCTTGCCGGACTGCGCGCTGGCCATCCCGGCCCCGCTGACGGCGGCTATGACACCGACGCCGAGCACCGTGGAGCTACGGGCCAGTCCGTTACGGGCGAGTACGCCGGTCTTCTTGGCGACGCGGTGCCGACCGCGAGCGGGGCGAAGGGTCTCCTCGTTCGGATTCCACTCCTGCCAGGGGCCCTCGTTGTCGCTGTTGTAGCTGCCGTAGCCGAACGTCTGGCTCTCGCCGTCACGTTGGGCCGGCACGAACGGGGCTTCGGTCGCAGACCGGTTCGACGCCACGTGGGCGTACTCCTTCCTTCCTTCTCGCCTACCGGGTTAGCTGACGGGTTCGGAGCAGGAAGGTCTCCTACGCGCGTAAACCGGTCGTGCGTACTGCCACGGCGGTTTCCGTGCGATTCACCCCAGGGTGGTGGTTCCCCGGTTCCCTTGCGGGATTCGGCGCGTGAGCACGGAGCCGTCTCTTGTGACGGCTGGGACGACCGCGCTGCGTTATCGAACGTTAATAGACGCGTGTACTTCATTCCAAGCTGTTCTGCATGATCGTTCCGGTCTGCGCGCTGGACTTTACGGGGCATGAGGGGCCGAAAACGGGCGAGTTGACCTTGACTCGCGAGTAACAGTTGCCCTGACGTGGCGTCAGTTCCTCTACGGAGAACGGTGGGGCGGACACGCTCGGTGACATCTCCACGGCAGGGCCGCCGGACTGCCACATTTCAGGGGCGGCGGACCGCGAGGAGGGCCATGTCGTCCGTGGTGCGGTCGCCCGTGTGCAGGCGCACCTCCTCCGCGAGGGTCGTCAACAGGGCGCCCGGGGCGGTGAAGGTACGTCCCGAGAGGCGCGCGGCCGGGTCGTAGAAGACACCGTGGGCGTTCCGCGCCTCGGAGAGGCCGTCGGTGTAGAAGAGCAGCATGGCGCCGGGCGGGAACCCCGTCTCCTCGGCGCGGTCGGGCCAGCTGCCCAGGTCGTCCATGCCGAGCGGCAGGGCGGGCTGCGGGGCGTCCAGGGTGCACAGCGTGCCGTCGGCGTGCAGCAGCAGGGGCGAGGGGTGGCCCCGGTTGACGATCCGGGCGCGGCCCGCGCCGTGCGGGAACTCCGCGAGCACGGCCGTCACGAACCCCTCGAACTCCACCGCCGCGTCCCGCCGCGCCGCCTCCCGCCGTGTCCCTTCCCGGGCCAGCGCCCGTTCCAGCCGCTGGGCCACCGCTTCGAGCGTCGCCTCCTGCTCGGCCGCCTCCCGGAACGCACCGATCAGCACCGCCACCGCCGACACCGCCCCCAGCCCCTTGCCGCGCACGTCGCCGACGATCAGCCGGACGCCGTGGGGCGAGTCCTGCACCGCGTACAGATCGCCGCCGATCGACGCCCCGGCCTGCGCGGCCTCGTACCGCGCGGCGATCTCCAGCCCGCCGATCCGCTCCTGCGGCACCGGCAGTACCGCCCGCTGCGCCGCCTCGGCGATCTCCCGGGCGGTGGCGAGCCGGGCGTCACTGCGGCGGACGAGGCGGTTGATCAGTACGGCCAGTACGGCGACGGTGGCCACCGTGGCGATCTCGGTGATCGCGTCCTCATGACCCGCGTCGTCGTAGTAGAGGCGCACGGCGGTGATGCCGGCCCCGGACGCGACGCCGACGATCACCGTGCCGGGCAGCGAGAAGAGCGGGGCCGCCACCAGGGGCGCGGCGGTGAAGAAGGGGACCGCGGTGAACTCGCGCGGGGTGAAGTGGTCGTAGAAGAGGCCGACGGCGATCAGCAGCACGGGAAGGGCGCGGGCGAGCGTGCGGGCGTACGAGAACCGCCGCCCACCCGGCTCCCGCATGACCTCCGCACCCTCTCGCTGCCCCACGGGTACAGGGTTTCCGGGGGTGGGCGGCGGGGCGAGCCGACGGGGCCGAGTGGGCTAGACGAGGAGGTGCGGAGGG
>NZ_JARGEE010000473.1:0-6347 GCF_033794485.1 Streptomyces sp. MB09-02B | reverse complement strand
GGAAAGGGCAGGGGCGAAGCCCCTGCTTCTAGGGGCGCGGGGAACTGCGCGATCAGCCACGCACGGTCCGCGGCCGCCCGATGACGCGCACCCCCGAGCAATGAGGCGCCCCTGACACGCGCCCGAGCCATCATCAGATGCCCCCGCACACGCGCCCGAGCCATCATCAGACGCCTCCGCCCCGCACCCCCGAGCCACGAGGCGCCCTCATCCCTCCGCGATCACCACCGCCGATGCCACCCCCGCGTCGTGGCTCAGGGAGATGTGCCAGGACTGGACGCCCAGTTCCGAGGCGCGGGACGCGACCGTGCCCGTGACGCGGAGGCGGGGTTGGCCCGAGGGTTCGACGTAGACCTCCGCGTCGGTCCAGCGCAGGCCGCCGGGCGCGCCGAGGGCCTTGGCGAGGGCCTCCTTCGCCGCGAAGCGGGCCGCGAGGGAGGCGATGCCCCGGCGTTCGCCGCTGGGGAGGAGGAGCTCGCTCGGGAGGAAGAGGCGGTCGGCCATGCTGGGCGTGCGATCCAGCGAGGCACGGAAACGGTCGATCTCGGCGACGTCGATGCCGACTCCGATGATGGGCATGATCCGCACCCTAGCCCGAGCGCCCCGGGCCGTCGCCGCTCACTCCACCGTCACCGACTTCGCCAGGTTCCGTGGCTGGTCCACCTCGTTCCCCCGGGCCGTGGCCAGTTCGCAGGCGAAGACCTGGAGGGGGACCGTGGCGACCAGGGGCTGGAGCAGGGTCGGGGTGGCCGGGACGCGGATGAGGTGGTCGGCGTAGGGGACGACCGCCTCGTCGCCCTCCTCCGCGATGACGATCGTGCGGGCGCCCCGCGCGCGGATCTCCTGGATGTTGGAGACGATCTTGTCGTGGAGGAGGGAGCGGCCCGCCGGGGACGGGACCACGACGACCACCGGCAGGTCCTCCTCGATCAGGGCGATCGGGCCGTGCTTCAGCTCTCCCGCCGCGAAGCCCTCCGCGTGCATGTAGGCCAACTCCTTGAGCTTCAGGGCGCCTTCGAGCGCGACCGGGTAGCCCACGTGCCGGCCCAGGAAGAGGACCGTGTTCTTGGCGGCCAGCGTGCGGGCCAACTCCCGTACCGGCTCCATCGTTTCGAGCACCCGCTCCACCTCGTGGGAGATACGGGAGAGGTCGCGGACCACGGCCCGGATCTCGTCGCCCCACTTGGTGCCCCGTACCTGCCCGAGGTACAGCGCCACCAGGTAGCACGCCACCAGCTGCGTGAGGAACGCCTTCGTCGAGGCGACCGCCACCTCGGGGCCCGCGTGGGTGTAGAGGACCGCGTCGGACTCGCGGGGGATCGTCGAGCCGTTGGTGTTGCAGATGGCGAGGACCCGGGCGCCCTGTTCGCGGGCGTGCCGCAGCGCCATCAGCGTGTCCATGGTCTCGCCGGACTGGGAGATGGCGACGACCAGGGTGTGCGGGCCGAGGATCGGGTCCCGGTAGCGGAACTCGCTGGCCAGCTCCACCTCGCAGGGGATACGGGTCCAGTGCTCGATGGCGTACTTGGCGATGAGGCCCGCGTGGAACGCCGTACCGCACGCGACGATGACCACCTTGTCCAGCTCGCGCAGTTCGCGGTCGGGGATGCGGACCTCGTCCAGGGAGAGCGAGCCCGCCGCGTCGATCCGGCCGAGGAGCGTGTCGGCGACCGCCTTCGGCTGCTCGGCGATCTCCTTGAGCATGAAGTAGTCGTAGCCGCCCTTCTCCGCCGCCGACGCGTCCCAGTCGACGTGGTACGAGCGGACGTCGGCGGGGCGGCCGTCGAAGGTGGTCACCGTCACGCCGTCGCGGCGCAGTTCGACCACCTGGTCCTGGCCCAGCTCGATCGCGGAGCGGGTGTGGGCGATGAACGCGGCGACGTCGGAGGCGAGGAAGGCCTCGCCCTCGCCGACGCCGACCACCAGGGGCGAGTTGCGGCGGGCGCCCACGACCACGTCCGGCGCGTCCGCGTGCACGGCGACCAGCGTGAACGCGCCCTCCAGCCGGCGGCACACCAGCCGCATCGCCTCCGCGAGGTCGTCGCAGGAGGAGAACTCCTCGGCGAGCAGGTGGGCGACGACCTCGGTGTCCGTCTCGGACGTCAGGGTGTGGCCCCGCTCGGCCAGTTCGGTGCGCAGCGCGGCGAAGTTCTCGATGATGCCGTTGTGGACGACGGCGACCCGGCCCGCGTTGTCGAGGTGCGGGTGGGCGTTGGTGTCCGTGGGGCCGCCGTGGGTGGCCCAGCGGGTGTGGCCGATGCCGGTCGAGCCCGTCGGCAGCGGGCGGCCCACCAGTTCCTTCTCCAGGTTGACCAGTTTCCCGGCCTTCCTCGCGGCGGCGAGGCCCCCGTCGGCGAGCACCGCCACGCCGGCGGAGTCGTACCCGCGGTACTCCAGCCGCTTCAGTCCGGCGAGGACCACGTCGAGGGCGGACTGCGAGCCGACGTATCCCACGATTCCGCACATAGCAACCCCTGTGTCGTGCCGTTTGCGACCTGTCGTGTGTCGTGGGTGACTGTACGTGACAGTTCGGTGCGGGGGCAGGAATCGGGTTCGGGGCGGGGGCTCTGAGCGTCGCGGGGCGCGGGTTCGTCGTGGCTTGTCGCGCCCACGCGGCGGAGCCGCAGAGTGATACAGCCCCGCGCCCCTGGCGGGGGCTTCGGTGCCCTCTGCGACACTGGGGCTGACATGAGTGAGACAGCACCTGTGCCGCACGCGCCCCTTCGGGCCCGTGCGGAGATCGATCTGGACGCCCTGCGGGCCAATGTGCGGACGCTGCGCGCGTCGGCGCCGGGCGCCGAGCTGATGGCCGTCGTCAAGTCGGACGCCTACGGCCACGGGGCGGTGCGGTGTGCGCGGGCGGCGGTCGAGGCGGGGGCCACCTGGCTGGGGACGGCCACGCCCGAGGAGGCGCTGGCGCTGCGCGCGGCGGGGCTGTCGGGGCGGCTGATGTGCTGGCTGTGGGCGCCGGGCGGGCCCTGGCGCGAGGCGGTCGAGGCGGATCTCGACGTCGCGGTCAGCGGGTTGTGGGCGCTGCGGGAGGTCACCGACGCGGCCCGGCGGGCGGGCCTGCGCGCCCGGGTGCAGCTCAAGGCCGACACCGGGCTCGGGCGCAACGGCTGCCAGCCCGAGGACTGGCCGGAGTTGGTCGCCGAGGCGCTGCGGGCCGAGGCCGACGGGCTCGTGAAGGTCACCGGGCTCTGGTCGCACCTCGCGTGCGCCGACGAGCCGGGGCACCCCTCCATCGACGCCCAGCTCACCCGCTTCCGCGAGATGGTCGCGTACGCGGAGGGCCAGGGCGTCCGCCCGGAGGTACGGCACATCGCCAACTCGCCCGCCACCCTCACCCGGCGGGACACGCACTTCGACCTCGTACGGACGGGCATCGCGGTCTACGGCATCTCGCCCAGCCCGGAGCTGGGCAGCTCCGCCGATCTCGGACTGCGGCCGGTGATGCGGCTCAGCGCCTCGCTCGCGCTGGTCAAGCACGTCACCGCCGGGCACGGCGTCAGCTACGGGCACCACTACGTCACTCCGGGCGCCACGACCCTCGGCCTGGTCCCCGTCGGCTACGCGGACGGCATCCCCCGGCATGCCTCCGGCACCGGGCCCGTCCTGGTCGGCGGCAAGTGGCGGACGGTCGCGGGCCGGGTCGCCATGGACCAGTTCGTCGTCGACCTCGGCGGGGACGAACCCGCCGCCGGGGACGAGGTCGTGCTGTTCGGCGCCGGGGACGACGGTGAACCGACCGCCGAGGACTGGGCGAAGGCGGCCGGGACCATCGCGTACGAGATCGTGACGCGCATCGGAACCCGTGTCCCGCGCGTCTACGTCAACACGGGTGAGTGAGCGGGCGCGGAGGACCGGGGCCCGTGAGGATGGGAATCCCGGGCATCTGAGCACCAGCAGGCGCACGAGCAGGCGCACGAGCAGGTGCGCGAGTAGGTGAAAGACGGACGAGACGGGTAACTCCGTACAGGCGTGCGGAGCGACAGTGGTACCGGACAGGTCGGCGAAGAGGAGCGGGACGTGAGCGAGAGCAGCGCGGAGGCCGTGGAGGCCGTCGCGAGCGCGGCCGCCGCCACGGCCGCTTCCGGCGACGGGATCTGGCGCAGAGCCGGGATCGCGGGGGCGGCGATAGGCGTCGTCGCGGCGGGCGCGGCGGCCGGCGTCGCCATAGAGCGGCTCACGGTCGGGCGCGGTATGCGCAGGAAGGCCCGTCTGGCGCTCGACTCCACCGGCCCGTACGGGGCGCTGCGCGGCGTCCCCGCCAAGGCGGTCGCCGACGACGGCACCGAGCTGTACTACGAGGTTGACGATGTCGAACCCGAGGCGGGCCTCTCGCCCCGCAGACGCCGCCTCTTCGGCCGCAAGGCCCCGGCCCCCGTCACCGTCGTCTTCAGCCACGGCTACTGCCTCAACCAGGACTCCTGGCACTTCCAGCGGGCCGCGCTGCGCGGAGTCGTGCGGACCGTGCACTGGGACCAGCGCAGCCACGGCCGCTCCGGGCGCGGGGTGTCCCAGGTGCGCGACGAGCTGCCGGTCACCATCGACCAGCTCGGCCGTGACCTCAAGGCCGTCATCGACGCGGCCGTGCCGGAGGGGCCCATCGTGCTCGTCGGCCACTCCATGGGCGGCATGACCGTGATGGCGCTGGCCGCGCACTTCCCCGAGCTGATCCGCGAACGGGTCGTCGCCGTCGCGCTGGTCGGTACGTCGTCGGGACGGCTCGGCGAGGTCAACTTCGGGCTGCCCGTCGCCGGTGTCAACGCGGTGCGGCGGGTGCTGCCGGGGGTGCTGAGGGCGCTCGGGCAGCAGGCCGCGCTGGTGGAGCGGGGGCGGCGGGCGACCGCCGATCTGTTCGCCGGGATCATCAAGCGGTACTCGTTCGCGTCGCGGGACGTCGACCCGGCGGTCGCGCGGTTCGCCGAACGGATGATCGAGGGCACGCCCATCGACGTCGTCGCCGAGTTCTATCCGGCGTTCACCGAGCACGACAAGACCGAGGCGCTCGCGACCTTCACCGAGCTGCCGGTGCTCGTGCTGGCCGGGGTCAAGGACCTCGTCACACCGAGCGAGCACAGCGAGGCCATCGCCGATCTGCTGCCGGACGCGGAACTGGTGCTCGTGCCGGACGCGGGGCACCTGGTGATGCTGGAGCACCCCGAGGTGGTGACCGACCGGCTGGCCGACCTGCTCACCCGCGCGGGGGCCGTGCCGGCGGGAGCTACCGTAAGTGGTTATGGAAGCGCCAGCAGCACCGCACGTCCCGGGTGAGTCCGGGGCCTCCGCCGACGACAGCGGGTCGTCCCTTCGGACCACCGTTCAGATCACCGTCAACGCACCCGACCAGATGCTGGAGCTGGGCCGTCGCCTGGCCAAGCTCCTGCGTGCGGGGGATCTCGTGATGCTCAACGGGGAGTTGGGCGCGGGGAAGACGACGCTCACCCGGGGGCTCGGCGAGGGGCTCGGGGTGCGCGGGGCCGTCACCTCGCCGACCTTCGTCATCGCCCGGGTCCATCCGTCGCTCGGCGAGGGGCCGCCGCTCGTGCACGTCGACGCGTACCGTCTGGGCGGCGGGCTGGACGAGATGGAGGACCTCGATCTCGATGTCTCGCTGCCGGATTCGGTGATCGTCGTGGAGTGGGGCGAGGGCAAGGTCGAGGAGTTGACCGACGACCGGCTGCATGTCGTCATCCATCGGGCGGTGGGGGACACGACGGACGAGGTACGGCATGTGACGGTCACCGGTCTGGGCGAACGGTGGGCCTCCGTCGAACTGGGTGTGCTGTCGGCGTGACGCTGCGCCGATCGTTCCGACGAGCTGTCGGCAAGATGTTGCGTTGGTCGTCTCCGGCGTGGTCACATGGTAACCAGTCCTTGGTTAGGTCTACCTAACTTGGTTCGCCGTGGCACCCAGGGAGGCGTCCATGTCGACAGCAGAGCGGGTCCCCTCCGGGGCGGGCGGAGTGTCGATGCGGGACCTCTTGGCGGCTTGTGCGGCGGCGAAGGCCGTCTCTACGCCGCCGGTGGCTCCGCCCGTGGCTCCGCCGACGGCTCCGCCGGTGAAGCGGGGGGCGCAGCGGGCTGAGTCTGAACGGTGCCGCAAGGTGGCGTAGCCGTGGGGCGCGTTCGGAGGGGTGGGCGCGGTCGTGGCGCGGCTGCCGGTTCGTGGGGGTTCTCGCGCAGTTCCCCGCGCCCCTGAGATGACCGGCGGTCAATAGGGCCCCTAGTCGACCACGACCACCTTTGTGCCGATGCCCGCGAATTCCCACATCGCCTCGCCGTCCTTGCGGGACTCTCGGATGCCGCCCGTCTTGGTGGTGGGGTCGGGGCGGGGGGTGGAG
>NZ_JARGEE010000472.1:0-6385 GCF_033794485.1 Streptomyces sp. MB09-02B | reverse complement strand
CCTTAGGGGCCCCGCATCCCCGGGATGAGGCCCCGCATCCCCGGGATGACGGCCGGCTCTTTGCCGGGGCACCCCCCGAGCAGCCCCAAAGCGTCCACCACCAGCGGCAGAACGAGTGGGAGCCCGAGGCATGAACACATCTCTCGACGAGGTCATCGACGCGCTGCGCGCCTCCCTCCTGGAGAACGAGAGGCTGCGTCGGCACAACCAGCGGCTCACCTCCGCCGCCACGGAGCCGCTGGCCGTCGTCGGCATCGGCTGCCGCTTCCCCGACGGAGTGGACGACCCGGACGACCTGTGGCGGCTGGTCACCGAGGGCCGTGACGTCATGACCGGCCCGCCCGCCGACCGCGGCTGGGAGCACCACCCGGCCTACGACCCCCGCCACCAGGGCGCCTTCCTCGCCGGCGCCGGCGACTTCGACGCCGCCTTCTTCCGTGTCTCGCCCCGCGAGGCCCTCGCGATGGACCCCCAGCAGCGACTGCTCCTGGAGGTGTCCTGGGAGGCCCTCGAACGCGCCGGCATCGACCCCCTGTCCCTGCGCTCCACCCGCACCGGCGTCTTCGTCGGCGGCGCCACCCAGGAGTACGGCGTCCTCCTCGGCGCATCCCCGGAGAACACCGACGGATACGCCCTCACCGGCCTGCCCGCCAGCATCATGTCCGGGCGCATCGCCTACCACCTCGGCCTCGAAGGCCCCGCCCTCACCGTCGACACCGCCTGCTCCTCCTCGCTCGTCGGCCTCCACCTCGCGGGCCAGTCCCTGCGCGGCGGCGAGTGCGACCTGGCCCTCGTCGGCGGCGTCCTCGTCATGACGTCACCGGCCATCTACGGCGAGTTCGACAGTCAGGGCGGATCGGCCTCCGACGGCCGCTGCAAGGCCTTCGCCGACACCGCCGACGGCACCGGCTGGGGCGAGGGCGCGGGCGTGCTGGTGATCGAGCGGCTCTCCGACGCCCGACGCCACGGCCACCCCGTACTGGCGGTGGTGCGCGGCTCGGCGGTGAACCAGGACGGCGCGTCCAACGGCCTGACAGCGCCGAACGGACCGGCCCAACAACGCGTGATCCGCGACGCGCTGGCGAACGCCGGGCTGTCACCGGCGGACGTGGACGCCGTCGAGGCCCACGGCACGGGCACCCGGCTCGGCGACCCGATCGAGGCCCAGGCCCTGCTGGCGACGTACGGACAAGGACGGCCGGGGGAACGGCCGTTGTGGGTCGGCTCGGTGAAGTCGAACATCGGGCACACGCAGTTCGCCGCGGGCATCGCGGGAGTCGTCAAGACGGTCATGGCGCTCCGGCACGGGGTGCTGCCGCGCACCCTCCACGTCGACGAGCCGACCCGGCAGGTCGACTGGTCGGCCGGCGCGGTGCGGGTGCTGACGCGGGAGACGGAGTGGCCGGCGGTGGACCGCCCGCGCCGGGCGGGCGTCTCGTCCTTCGGGATCAGCGGCACCAACGCCCATGTGATCCTCGAACAGGCCCCCGAGGAGGACCCGGAGCCCGACGGGGAAGGCCAGGACCCGGCCCCCCCGCGCCCACCGCTGCCCGCCGTGGCCGTGCCGCTGAGCGCGCACAGCGCGCCGGCCCTGCGCGCCCAGGCCGTACGCCTCCTCGCCCACCTCGAACGGCGTCCCGGCACCCGCCTGCCGGACCTCGCCCACTCCCTGGCCACCACCCGCGCCCTCATGGAACACCGCGCCGCCGTCACCGTGCCCGGCACCGGCCTGTCCGCCCTGACGAGCGGACTGCGCGCCCTCGTCGACGGCGAGGACTTTCCCGGACTGGTGCGGGGCACAGCCGCCGACGGCGGGCTCGCGGTGGTGTTCTCCGGCCAGGGGTCCCAACGGGTCGGAATGGGACGCGGGCTGTACGAGACGTTCCCGGTGTTCGCCGCCGCGTTCGACGAGGTGTGCGCGGCCTTCGACGCCGTGTTGCCCGGGCCGCTGAGGACGGTCGTCCTCGACGGTCCCGCGGAGGTGCTGGAGTCCACCGACTGGGCCCAGCCCGCGCTGTTCGCGCTGGAAGTGGCGCAGTTCCGGTTGGTCGAGTCATGGGGAGTGAAGCCGTATGTGGTGCTCGGGCATTCTGTGGGCGAGATGGTCGCGGCTCACGTGGCAGGCGTGTGGACGCTTGCTGACGCGTGCCGGGTGGTCGCGGCGCGCGGGCGGCTGATGGGGGCACTGCCCCCGGGCGGCGCGATGTGGGCGGTGCGGGCGGAGGAGACCGAGATCCCTCGCGACACCGGGGTGTCGGTGGCGGCCGTGAACGGTCCCTCCTCGCTCGTCCTCTCCGGCGCCGAGGACGCCGTACGCGACCTGGCCGACCGGTTCGCGGCCGAGGGGCGCCGGGTGCGACGGCTGGCCGTCAGCCACGCCTTCCACTCCGCGCTGATGGAACCGATGCTGGAGGAGTTCGCCGAGGTCCTCGCGGACGTCCGGTTCGCCGAGCCGGTGATCCCCGTCGTGTCGAACGTGACCGGCCGGATCGCGGGGGAGGAGCTGTGCACCCCCGAGTACTGGGTGCGGCACGTGCGGGCGACCGTGCGGTTCGCCGACGGGGTGCGCGCGCTGCGTGAGCAGGGCGTGGGGACGGTCCTGGAGCTCGGCCCGGACGGTTCGCTGGTCTCGGCGGTGCGGGAGACCGTGCCCGAGCTGACGGCCGTGGCGGCCCTGCGCCGGGACCGGGACGAGACCGTGGCCCTGCTGTCGGCGCTGGCCGAGGCGCACGTGCACGGTGCGGCCGTGGACTGGCGCACGGTGTACGCGGGCACGGGCGCCCGACGGGTGGACCTGCCGACGTACGCCTTCCAGCACCGCCGCCACTGGCCCGACACCCGTGCGCACGCGGGCCGGGGCCGGGTGGTGGACGACTGGCGCTACCGGGTGGTGTGGCGGCGCCGCCGGCTGACCGCGGGCGCGGCCGCGACGGACACTCCGGCGGGGCTTCTGACGGTCGGTCCGACGGACGATTCGGCGGCCGTACCGACGGACACTCCGGCGAGCCACCGGATCGGCGCCGCCCAGGGAGATCACGCGCCGGACGACCGGGTCCTGACCGGCCGTTGGCTGCTGGTGGAGCCGGGGGCGGGGGCCGGCGCCGAGGTCGCGCGGGCCCTGCGGGCGGCCGGTGCCGAGGTGCAGGTCGCCGCACGCGCCGTGCCCGGTGACTTCGCGGGGGTCGTCGCCCTGCCCGACACGGTCGAGGCCGCCGTCGACCTGGTGCGCGAGCTGCGGTCCGCAGGGACCCGGGCGCCGCTGTGGTGGGTGACGGCGGACGCGGCCGCGGTCGCCCCCGGGGACACCGTACGACCCGAGGCGACCCAACTGTGGGGCCTGGGGCAGGTCGTCGGCCTGGAGGAACCCGCATGGTGGGGAGGCCTCGTCGACCTGCCCGCCGTCTGGGACGACGACACGGGCGCCCTGCTCACGGCCGTCCTCGCGGGCGCCGCCGACGGGGAGGACCAACTCGCCGTGCGCGGGCCGGAGGTGTACGTCCGACGCCTCGTGCGCGCACCGCTTGCCGCGCGCGGCCCGGCCCGCGCGTGGAAGCCCCGCGGCACCGTCCTGGTCACCGGCGGCACGGGCGGCGTCGGCGCGCACGTCGCCAGGTGGCTGGCCCGGGAGGGCGCCGAACGGGTGGTGCTGACCAGCCGTCGCGGCGCCGGGGCACCGGGTGCGGAGACCCTCGCGGCCGAACTCCGCGCCCTGGGCACGGAAGTGACCCTGGCGGCCTGCGACATGGCCGACCGCGACGCCCTGGCCGCCGTCCTGGCGGCCGTACCGGCAGAGACCCCGCTGACCGCCGTCGTCCACGCCGCCGGCATCGTGCGCTACACCAAGGTGCGGGACCTGACCCCCGAGGAGATCGAGGAGGTCGTCACCGGCAAGGCGACCGGCGCCCGCCACCTCGACGAACTCACCGCCGGCCTGGACCTGGACGCGTTCGTCCTCTTCTCCTCGGGAGCCGCCTCCTGGGGTGGCGGCTCCCAGGGCGCCTATGCGGCGGCCAACGCCTACCTCGACGGTCTCGCCCAGGCCCGCCACGCCCGGGGCCTGCCCGCGACCTCGCTCGCCTGGGGCACCTGGCGCTCCGACGGCATGGCCGCCGACCTCGACGAGGAGTCCCTGTCCCGGATGGGGCTGGCCCTCATGGACCCCGCGCTCGCGCTGTCCGTCATGAGGGAAGCGGTCGAGTACGGCGAGCCCTGCCTCACCGTCACCGACACGGAATGGTCCCGCTTCGCCCCCGTCTACGCGGGCGCCCGCCACCGCCCCCTGATCGAGGACATCCCGGAGGCCGCCCGCGCGCTGAAGAACGAGCCGGACGCCCCCGACAGCGGCGAGGCGACGGGGGAGGCCGACGAGCCGGGCGGAGGCCTGCGGCGCCGACTCACCGGACTCACGGACGGTGAACGGCGTGCCGTCCTGCTGGAGTTGGTGCGGACACGTGCCGCGTCGGTGCTGGGTCACTCCGACGTGGCGGAGGTCGACGCCCACCGCCCGTTCAAGGACCTCGGTTTCGACTCGCTCACCGCGACCGAACTCCGCAACCGGCTCAACACGGCCACCGGCCTCCGGCTGCCCGCCACCCTCGTCTTCGACCATCCCACCCCCACCGCCCTCGCCGAACTCCTGCACCGCGAACTTCACGGCGGGAGCGACCCCGCGGTGGCCCGGACGGTCGTCGTACGGCGGGCGGACCACGAGGAACCCCTGGCGATCGTCGGGATGGCCTGCCGCCTCCCCGGCGGTGTCACCGGCCCCGAGGACCTGTGGCGGCTCGTCGTCGAGGGCCGCGACGAGATCGCCGCCGCGCCCGACGACCGCGGCTGGGACAGGTGGGGGCCGTCGGACGGCCTGCGCGGCGGCTTCCTCCAGGACATCGGTGGCTTCGACGCGGAGTTCTTCGGTATCTCCCCGCGCGAGGCCTTGGCGATGGACCCCCAGCAACGCCTGCTCCTGGAGGTGTCGTGGGAGGCGATCGAACGGTCCGGGATCGACCCGGCTTCGCTGCGCTGCACCCGCACCGGCGTCTTCGTCGGAGGCTCGCCCACCGGCTACGGCGCCCTCCTGGGCGACGCGCCCGACGCCGGCGGCTACCTGCTCACCGGCAACAGCGGCAGTGTGATGTCGGGCCGGATCGCCTACGCCCTCGGCCTGGAGGGCCCGGCCCTCACCGTGGACACGGCCTGCTCCTCCTCCCTGGTCTCCCTGCACCTCGCGGGCCAGGCCCTGCGTGGCGGCGAGTGCGACCTCGCCCTCACCGGCGGCGTGGCCGTGATGCCCACACCGGGCGCCTTCGACGAGTTCGCCCGGCAGGGCGGCCTCGCCCCCGACGGCCGCTGCAAGGCCTTCGCGGACGCCGCCGACGGGACCGGCTGGTCCGAGGGAGTTGCCTTCCTCGTCGTGGAACGCCTCTCGGACGCGCGGCGCAACGGTCACCCCGTGCTCGCGACGGTGCGCGGCTCGGCCACCAACCAGGACGGTGCCTCGAACGGACTGAGCGCCCCCAACGGCCCGGCCCAACAGCGGGTGATCCGCGCCGCCCTCGCCGACGCGGGCCTCACCCCGTCCGACGTGGACGCGGTCGAGGCCCACGGCACCGGGACCCGGCTGGGCGACCCGATCGAGGCGCAGGCCCTGCTGGCGGCGTACGGCCGCGACCGTGAACGACCGCTGTACGTGGGGTCGTTGAAGTCGAACATCGGGCACACGCAGGCGGTGTCCGGCGCGGCCGGTGTGATCAAGACGGTGCTGGCGCTGCGGCACGGGGTGCTGCCGAGGACCCTGCACATCGACGAACCGTCCAAGGAGGTCGACTGGTCGGCGGGCGCGGTGGAGCTGCTCACGGAGCAGAGGGAGTGGCCGGACACGGGCGCTCCCCGGCGGGCGGCCGTGTCGTCCTTCGGAATCAGCGGCACGAACGCGCATGTGGTCCTGGAACAGGCCCCGGCGCCCGACACGACGTCCGAGCCCGCCCCGGCATGTGGCCAGGGCCCCGTCCCGTGGACGCTCTCCGGTCACACGGAGGACGCGCTACGAGCCCAGGCGTCGCGCCTGGCCGCCCACCTGACCGCGCATCAGACTCTGCCCGTCGACTCCGTGGCGCACTCCCTGGCGCTGTCCCGAGCCGCGCTGGACCATCGCGCGGTGGTGGTCGGCGCGGAACGGTCGGAGTTGCTGCGGGGAGTGGCGGCCATCGCGGAAGGGCGTCCGGACCCGGGGGTGGTGCGGGGGCGCGCGGACGGTGGCGGTGGTCAGGGCCCGGTGTTCGTGTTTCCCGGGCAGGGTTCGCAGTGGGCCGGTATGGCGGTGGAGTTGCTGGACACCTCGCCGGTGTTCGCGGAGCGGATGGCCGAGTGCGAGCGGGCGTTGTCGGCG
>NZ_JARGEE010000471.1:0-6386 GCF_033794485.1 Streptomyces sp. MB09-02B | reverse complement strand
TCAAGCCGTAGACGGACTCAGGGTTTTCCTGCTCTCTGGTGGGGTTGGGATTTGGGTTAAGAGACGACCTTGGTGGTGCCGTCCGCGAGGCCGGGCGTGCCGGCGGCGCTTTCGAGGATGACCGGACCCTCGACGACCTCCGGCGCCACGAAGTTCCTCTCGGGAGTGGGGTTCACGGCGAAGCTGCCGGGACTGGCGTCATGGTGCACCCGCCATTCGCCGGTCATGCGCTGCATCTTCGGCGTGAAGGTCACGTGCATCACCTTGCCGACAGGGACTTCCCGCTGTTCCGACTCGCTGGCGGTGGCCGTCTTGACGGTCATGTCCAGCGTGCCCTTGTGCTTCACCCAGCCGCCGCTCAGGGCTCCGAAGAGGCCACCGAGGGCGCCCTGCTGGGTAGCGGTGTACTTGCCCTGGCCCTGGCCTATCGCCTTCGAGAACTCGGTGGTCACCTTCGACGGTTCGGTGGCGTTCGGCTCGCAGTTCGGGAAGTCCACGGTGACCTTTTCCGTGGGGCCGTCGAAGGTCTCGAACTTCGTCTCGACGAAATCACAGGTGTCGGAACCGAAACTGGGTCCGGCGATCGGATGGCCGCCGAAGTCGAAGATGTCCTGCTCCTTTCCGTTGAGCACCTCCGTGCGGTTGCACATGTCTATGATCTGTTCCGGAGTCGGCTCCTCGGCCGCGCTGGCCGACGGCAGCAACACGGTGGCCACGGCCGCGATCGTCACGATGGAAGAGCCGATCGCGACGTATCGGATCTTCTTGTTCCTGAAGCGCCTCTTCGCCATGTCTTCTGTTCTCTCCTTGGGGGCTGCTTTACCTTCCTGTGGAGAACTATTGGGGTTCGTCGGCGGCGCTGACAGAGTCAAACATCCCTACTCTTCAGTCACTTGAGATCGCTCGGGCGAACATCCGGACACGTCTCTGACGATCCATCAGATACAGAGGTACCCTGACCTCGGCCAACGCACCGCGAAGGGAGTCCTCATGGGCAAGCTCGACGGACGTGTCGTCCTCGTCACAGGCGCCGCGCGCGGCCAGGGCGAGCAGGAGGCCCGGCTGTTCCGGGCCGAGGGGGCGCAGGTGGTCGTCGCCGACGTCCTCGACGACCAGGGCGAGGCCCTCGCCAAGGAGATCGGCGCGCTCTACGTCCATCTGGACGTGTCCAGCGAGACCGACTGGTCCACGGCGGTCGCCGCCGCCAAGAAGGCCCACGGCCGCGTCGACGGCCTCGTGAACAACGCGGGCGTCCTGCGCTTCAACTCCCTCGTCGACACCCCCCTCGACGAGTTCATGCAGGTCGTTCAGGTCAACCAGGTCGGCGTCTTCCTCGGCATCAAGACCCTGGCCCCCGAGATCGAGGCGGCCGGAGGCGGCACCATCGTCAACACCGCCTCGTACACGGGGCTGACGGGGATGGCGTACGTCGGCGCGTACGCGGCGACCAAGCACGCCATCGTCGGTCTCACCCGGGTCGCCGCGCTGGAGCTGGCCCGCAAGGGCGTCCGGGTCAACGCGGTCTGCCCCGGCGCCGTCGACACCGCGATGACCGACCCGGGCGACGAGGTGTCCGCCGAGGCCGTCGACAAGCTCTACCGCAAGCGCATCCCGCTCGGCCGGATCGGCCGCCCCGAGGAGGTCGCCCGCCTCGCCCTCTTCCTCTCCTGCGCGGACTCGTCCTACATCACCGGGCAGCCGTTCGTGATCGACGGCGGCTGGCTGGCCGGAGTGAGCCTCTGACGGCTCCATGGATCCATCTGACGGCACGTCAGCTATTGACGCTCCACAGGGCCGGTGGAACAGTCGGCCGTGTCGGTATCTGACGGACAGTCAGAAGCAGCTGAGGATCTGACCGTGGGACGGTGAACCTCCTTGGAATTCGGGCTCTTTGTACAGGGATACGTGGGCAAGCGGGCCGAGACCGACCCCCTCGCGGAACACAAGGCGCTGATGGAGGAGACCGAGTACGTCATCCAGGCGGACAAGTCCGGCTTCAAGTACGCCTGGGCCTCCGAGCACCACTTCCTGGAGGAGTACTCGCACCTCTCGGCCAACGACGTCTTCCTCGGCTACCTGGCGCACGCGACGGACCGGATCCACCTCGGCTCCGGCATCTTCAACCCGCTCGCCCAGGTCAACCACCCCGTGAAGGTCGCCGAGAAGGTCACCATGCTCGACCATCTCACCGAGGGCCGCTTCGAGTTCGGCAGCGGGCGCGGCGCCGGCTCGCACGAGATCCTCGGGTTCATCCCCGGCGTGACCGACATGAACTACACCAAGGAGATCTGGGAAGAGACCATCGCCGAGTTCCCCAAGATGTGGCTCCAGGACGAGTACGTCGGCTTCCAGGGCAAGCACTGGTCGCTGCCGCCGCGCAAGATCCTGCCCAAGCCGTACGGGAAGTCCCACCCCGCGATGTGGTACGCCGCCGGGTCGCCCCCGTCGTACTCCATGGCCGCGCGCAAGGGGCTCGGCGTGCTCGGCTTCAGCGTGCAGAAGGTCTCCGACATGGAGTGGGTGCTGGAGAAGTACAAGACCGCCATCGTCGACGCCGAGCCCATCGGGGACTTCGTCAACGACAACGTGATGGTGACGACCACCGCGATCTGCGCGCCCACGCACGACGAGGCGGTGCGCATCGCGGTCGACGGCGGGCTGCACTATCTGCCCTCCCTCGTCTTCCGGTACCACGACACGTTCCCCCGGCCGGACGGCTTCCCCGTGTGGCCGGAGACGCTGCCCGAGTACAACGAGGAGTTCATCGAACTGCTCATCGAGGAAGAGCTGTTGATCTGCGGCGACCCGGACGAGGTCTTCCGGCAGTGCAAGCGGTGGGAGCAGGCCGGGGCGGACCAGCTGAGCTTCGGGCTGCCGGTGGGGGTGCCGAAGGAGGCGACGCTGCAGACGATCAGGTTGGTGGGGGAGCACGTGATTCCGAAGATCGACACGGATCCTGTGCATCGGACGTCCCGCTTCCGGGCTGCCGGGTGAGCGCCGTCGCGGTGTGCGGGCCCGGTGGGGCTTCCCGCGCAGTTCCCCACGCCCCTGAAGGGCGCGGCAGCACAGCCGTCGTTCCCGGTGCCCGGGAGGAAGGGATGTCGCGGTGCTCGACCATGTGATCAAAGGCGCGACCGTAGTGGACGGGACGGGCGGCCCCGCGTACACCGCTGACGTGGGGATACGGGACGGGCGTATCGCCGTCGTCGGGACCGTCACGGAAGAGGCCCGTACGGTCGAGGACGCGGCCGGGCTCGTGCTCGCCCCCGGGTTCGTCGACCCTCACACCCACTACGACGCGCAGCTGTTCTGGGACCCGTACGCGACGCCGTCCCTCAACCACGGGGTGACCACCGTCGCGGGCGGCAACTGCGGCTTCACGCTCGCGCCGCTCCACCCCGACCGCCCCGAGGACGCCGACTACACGCGGCGGATGATGTCCAAGGTCGAAGGGATGTCACTGGTCGCACTTGAGGAGGGGGCGCCCTGGAGCTGGAGCGGCTTCGGGGAGTACCTGGACGCGCTCGAAGGACGGATCGCGGTCAACGCCGGGTTCATGGTGGGGCACTGCGCGCTGCGGCGGTACGTGATGGGGCCCGACGCCATCGGCGGGCAGCCGAGCACCGAGCAACTGGACGCCATGCTGCGGCTGTTCCACGACGCGATGGAGGCGGGCGCCTGGGGGCTGTCGACCACGCAGTCCTCGACGCACAGCGACGGGGACGGACAGCCGGTCGCCTCACGGCACGCGCAACCCGCCGAACTGATCGCGCTGTCCCGGGCGGTGGGCGAGCACGAGGGGACCCAGATCGAGGCGATCGTCGCCGGCTGCCTGGACCAGTTCAGCGACGACGAGATCGACCTCTTCGTCGAGATGAGCGCGGTGGCCGGGCGCCCCCTCAACTGGAACGTCCTCACCATCGACGCGGCCGTCCCCGAACGCGTGCCGAGGCAGCTGGAGGCGAGCGAGCGGGCCCGGAAGGCGGGCGGCCGGGTCGTCGCCCTCACCATGCCCATCCTCACGCCCATGAACATGTCGCTCGGCACGTTCTGCGCGCTGAACCTCATCCCCGGCTGGGGGCCGATCCTGGGCCTGCCGGTGCCCGAGCGGATCGAGCGCCTGCGCGACCCCGAGGTGCGGGCGGAGATGCTCCGCCGGGCGGACTCCAAGGAGGCGGGCGTCTTCCGGCGGCTCGCCAACTTCGGCCGGTACGTCATCGGGGACACCTACAGCGAGGCGAACGAGGGCCTCACCGGGCGCGTCGTGCGCGACATCGCCGCCGAGCGGGGACAGGAACCGTTCGAGTGCCTGGTGGAGATCTGCGCCGCCGACAACCTCCGTACGGTCCTGTGGCCCATGCCCACCGACAACGACCCCGACTCCTGGACCCTGCGCGCCGAGACCTGGCGGCACGAGGACGTCCTCCTCGGCGGTTCCGACGCCGGCGCCCACCTGGACCGTATGTGCGGGGCCCCGTACACCACCCGGTTCATCGGCGACTGTCTGCGCGGTCGGAAGCTGGTCGGTCTCGAGCAGGCGGTGAAGATGCTCACGGACGACCCGGCGCGCCTCTTCGGCCTGCGGGAACGGGGCCAGGTGCGGGAGGGGTGGCATGCGGACCTCGTCCTCTTCGACCCGGAGCGCGTCGACGCCGGCAAGGCCACCCTGGTGCACGACCTGCCGGGTGACAGCCCCCGCCTCGACTCCAGAGCTCTCGGCGTACGGGCGGTCTGGGTCAACGGCGTCGAGGCGATCCGCGACGACGTGGTGACGGGCGCCGTACCCGGCAAGGTGCTGCGCAGCGGGCGGGACACGCGGACGGTGAGTACGCGGTGAGTCGGCCGGGGTCTTCGGAGGGGGCGTCGGAGAAGTCCTCGCAGCCGCGGCGGCTGTTCATCGGGGGTTCCTGGGTGGAGCCCGACGGCGGGCACTATCCGGTGGTCGACCCGGCGACGGAGGAGGTCGTCGGGTGGGCGCCGGAGGCCTCGCGGGAACAGGTGCACGCGGCCGCCGCCGCCGCCCGGGAGGCCTTCGGCCCCTGGTCGAGGACGCCCGCCGCCGAGCGGGCCGCGATCCTCGCCCGTACGGCGGACCACATACGGCGCCACCTCGTCCCGTACGCCGAACTCGCGCAGGCGGAGAGCGGCGCGACGACCGGGACGGCGCGGGGCATGCAGGTCGGGGTGGGCGCCGCCCGCTTCCAGCGGTACGCGCGCGTGGAGCCGGTGGAGGAACCGATCGCGCCCCAGATCAACGAGGCCGGACCCTTCGGCAAGGCGGCCGTGATGGGCGCCCTCGCCGTACGGCAGCCCGTGGGCGTGGTCACCTGCGTCACCTCGTACAACAACCCCTGGGCCAACACGGCCGGGAAGATCGCCCCCGCCCTCGCCATGGGCAACACGGTGGTCGTGAAGCCCGCCCCGCAGGACCCGCTCTCCGTCCACCGCATGGCGGAGGCCCTGGAGGCCGCCGGTGTTCCGCCGGGCGTGGTGAACGTGGTGAGCGGGTCGGGGGCCGAGGTCGGTGAGGCCGCCGTGGACTCGCCGGACGTCGACATGGTCAGCTTCACCGGCTCGACGGCGGTCGGGCGGCGGATCGCGGAGGTGTGCGGGCGCGGGATGAAACGCCAGCTGATGGAGCTGGGCGGGAAGGGCGCGGCGGTCGTCTTCGACGACGCGGACCTGGGCGCGGCCGTCGCCGGCATCGCCACCACCTTCACCTTCTACAGCGGGCAGATCTGCACGGCACCGACACGGGTGATCGCGCAGCGCGGCGTGTACGACCGGCTGGTGAGCCAACTGGCCGCCTACGCCGCCCGGTTGCCGGTCGGCGACCCGCGCGCGCCGGGCACGGTGGTCGGGCCGGTGATCTCGGCGGCCCACCGCGACCGCGTCGAGTCGTACGTCGAGCTGGGCCGCAAGGAGGGCGCGCGGGTGGTGGCGGGGGGTGAACGGCCGCCGTACGAGCGGGGTTTCTGGGTGGCGCCGACCCTGCTGGCGGACTGCACGCCCGACATGCGGGTGGTCCGCGAGGAGATCTTCGGGCCGGTCGTCGTCGCTCTCCCCTTCGACGACGAGGACGAGGCCGTCGCTCTCGCCAACGACAGCGACTACGGCCTCATCGACTACGTCTGGTCCGGCGACGTCGCCCGAGCCTTCCGGGTGGCCCGGCGCCTGCGGGCGGGCGGCGTGGGCGTGAACACGGTCGGCCGCAACATGGAGGCCCCGTTCGGCGGCTTCAAACAGAGCGGCGTGGGACGCGACGTGGGCTCGTACGCGCTGCACGCGTACAGCGAGACGCAGGCGATCGTCTGGCCGGGGTGAGCCGATGCCCTCTCCCTTCGGCGCGCGGCTGAGGTGATGATGGCTGGATGAGTGGGTTGGGT
>NZ_JARGEE010000470.1:0-6416 GCF_033794485.1 Streptomyces sp. MB09-02B | reverse complement strand
GGGCGGGCCCCCGGCCGCGCCGGGCGGCGAGGGCGGCCAGCTCCGTCGTACGGCCGCTGCCGGGTGCACCGACGAGGCCGAGAACGGTGGCGGGGCCCTCGGAGAAGGCGGTGAACTCCCGTACGGCACCGACCCGTTCGACGGGCTCGGCGCCGGACGCCGCCACGGCTCCCGCGCTCGCCCCCGGCCCGTCCGAGCCCACCGTCGTGGCCATGAGCTCCAGCACCCCCGCCAGGTTCAGATCCGTCCCGTACGCCGGCACGGTCGCCGCGTTGCGTGCGAGCAGCTCGGCCAGCGGCTGCTCGGCCCGCCACCCGCGCAGGGGCACGGCGAAGCCGGTCGCCCGGTGCTGCGCCTCCAGGGCCGTGCCGAGGACGCCCACGACGGCGCCCGTGGTCATGTCGAGCACGGGTCCCCCGGCCGCGCCGCCGCCCAGCCTCAGCGCCTCGCTGCCGGCGGTGCCGATCGCCAACTCCAGGGCGCCGCGCAGCAGATGGAAACCGTCGGTCGCGGTGTACGTGACGTCCGCCGTGCCCAGCACCCGTGCCTCGCGCCAGCCGCCGGCCGCGATACGGACGTACGCTCCCGTCTCGACCTCCTCCCGCGGGGCGAAGGGCAGTGGGTCCACGCCCAGCCCCTGGGTGCGGATGAGCGCGAGATCGAGGGCGGGCAGCGGGGTGACCGCGTCGGACGACACCACGCAGACGCGGTCGCCGGTGGCGCGCACCACGATGCGGGCCAGTCCGTCCACCGCCTCGTGGCTGGTGACGACCGTGCCGTGGTGGTCGGCGACGAAGCCCGTGCCGCGTGGTCGTCCCGCCAGATCGCCGACCCGCACCAGGACTTCGTCCCGCGCCGCCCGGCGGCCGTCGTCGGTTGCCCGACGGCCCCGTACCGCCATGTCCTGACCTCCCCGTCGTACCTGTGTTCCGACGGTAGGCACGTGAAGATCAGCGGAACAGATCGCGCGACGAACGCGCCCCCTTCCGCTCCCTCGGTTCACTCCGAGCGCCTGCACGAAGGGGTGAATAGCCCCGAGCAGATGGATACACCTCTGGGTGGGGGAACCGAGGGGGGACCGTGGAGCGGCGGGAACAGCGACCCCGTGACCGCCGCTCCACGCTCCGCTGGGTCGAGCCGTGTAGTGCCGGGTGCCTGCGGCACCGGCCCGGCCAGGGGCTGCGCCCCTGACCCCCCGCCTGACAACTCGGGTCGCTGCGCTGGGTTCTGCGGGTGCGGGTCGTGCGTGGCTGATCGCGCGGTTCCCCGCGCCCCTGAAAAACCCGCAGTGCCCGTCGCCCACAAAGCCCGCAGGGCCCCGCGCGCTCACATGCCCGCAGAGCCCCCTGGGACCGAGCCGGAAGTCAGCCGAAGACGGCCAGGCTCTTCGCCTTGCCCTTGTGGCTTTCCACCAGGGCCAGGAAGCGGCCCGTGGGGTCGAAGACGGCAGTGGCGCCGCGGGTCGTGTACTCCTCGGGCATGTCCAGGCGGACGCCGTTCAGCAGGAGTCGGGCCCGCCTGTCGTCCACGTCCCAGCGCGGGAACGCGGCCGCGGCGGCCTCGGCGACCGGCATGACGGTCAGCTCCTGCTGGAGCTGGTCGAGGGTCCGCGCGGAGTCCAGCTTGTAGGGCCCGACGCGGGTGCGGCGCAGCGCGGTGAGGTGACCGCCGACACCCAGTCCGGCGCCCAGATCACGGGCGAGGGCGCGGATGTACGTCCCGGAGGAGCACACCACCGACACCACCAGGTCGAGGACGGGGGTGCCGTCCTCGGCGACGGCCTCGCGGACGTCGTACACGGCGAAGGAGGAGACGGTGACGGGCCGGGCGGGAATCTCGAAGTCCTCGCCGTCGCGGGCCCGTTTGTACGACCGCACTCCGTCGATCTTGATGGCGCTGACCTTGGACGGCACCTGCATGATCTGTCCGGTCAGCTCGGCCACACCGGCGTCGACCGCGTCCCGGGTGACCTTCGACGCGTCGACCGACGCCGTGATCTCGCCCTCGGCGTCGTCGGTGACCGTCGTCTGCCCGAGCCGGATGGTGCCGAGGTACTCCTTCTCCGTGAGCGCGAGGTGACCGAGGAGCTTGGTCGCCTTCTCCACCCCCAGGACGAGCACTCCGGTGGCCATCGGGTCGAGCGTCCCCGCGTGCCCGACCCGTCGGGTCCGGGCGATGCCCCGCATCTTGGCGACGACATCGTGCGAAGTGAAGCCCGACGGCTTGTCGACGATGACAAGGCCGTCGGGCGTGGTGTTCTTCTGGCGCTGCTGGGTCATTCGGCGGCGGCATCCTCGTCGTCATCGGCGTCGTCGCCCGGCTTGCGGTACGGGTCCGCCTCACCGGCGTACCTGGCCCCCGACGCGCTCTCGCGCACCGCGGCGTCCGAGGCACGCGCCTTGTCGAGGAGGTCGTCGATGGTCTTGGCGGTGTCCGGGAGGGCGTCGGCGACGAAGGTGAGCGTCGGCGTGAACTTCACGCCGGCGGCACGGCCGACCTCGGAACGGAGGATGCCCTTGGCGCTCTCCAGCCCCGCGGCGGCGGCCGCCCGCTCCTCGTCGTCGCCGTACACCGTGTAGAAGACGGTCGCCTCCCGCAGGTCCCCGGTGACCCGGGTGTCCGTGATGGTGACGTGTGAGCCGAGCCGCGGGTCCTTGATCCCGCGCAGCAGCTTCTGGGCCACCACCTCTCGGATGAGGTCCGCCAGCCTCTTGGCACGCGCGTTGTCGGCCACTGGTCCGTCTCCTAGCTCGTTCTGCGTGACTACTGCTTGTTCAACTGTCCCCGCGCCGCCGGTTCAGTCGTCGTCGCCGTGCAGGCGCCGTCGTACCGACAGCAGCTCGATCTCGGGGCGCGCGGCGACCAGCCGTTCGCACCGGTCCAGTACGTCGGTCAGGTGCCCCGTGTCACCGGACACCACTGCCAGACCGATCACGGCCCTACGGTGCAGATCCATATGGTCGACCTCCGCCACGCTCACCGCGAACTTGCGGTGCAGCTCGGCCACGATCGGGCGGACGACGGAGCGCTTCTCCTTCAGTGACCGTACGTCGCCGAGGAGGAGATCGAAGGACAGAGTCCCCACGTACATGTGTGTATCCGGTTCACCCGCCGGTACGGGATCGATGGCCCACCCGTAGCCGGGCGGCAACATCAGAACCGTACATCGAACCCGGTGGGTGGCTCGACGGGATTGTTTTCGCCCCCGCCGCCCCTACCCGTCCCGTCCTCCAGGGGCTGCGCCCCTTCGACCCCAGCGCGGGCGGGGCGGTTCGGAGTGGGTGGGTACGCGCGGGTGCGTGGGGCTTCTCGCGCAGTTCCCCGCGCCCCTTGAAGGCCTGCGGCCTCCTCAGGGACGCGGGGAACCGCGCGAAAAACGGCCACACCGGCCGGGGGCACCGAATGGCACCCCCGGCCGGCATGAACCGGCGGCTGCTACGACCGCGGCTTCTCGCGCATCTCGTACGTCGCGATGACGTCGTCGATCTTGATGTCGTTGAAGTTGCCGAGGTTGATACCGCCCTCGAACCCTTCGCGGATCTCGGTGACGTCGTCCTTGAAGCGACGCAGACCGGAGATGGTGAGGCTCTCCGCGATGACCTTGCCGTCGCGGACGAGGCGCGCCTTGGTGTTGCGCTTGACCTCGCCCGAGCGGACCAGGACACCGGCGATGTTGCCCAGCTTGGACGACTTGAAGACCTCGCGGATCTCCGCCGTGCCGAGCTCGACCTCCTCGTACTCCGGCTTGAGCATGCCCTTGAGGGCCGCCTCGATCTCCTCGATGGCCTGGTAGATCACCGAGTAGTACCGGACGTCCACGCCCTCGCGCTCGGCCATCTGCGCGGCACGACCGGCCGCGCGGACGTTGAAGCCGATCACGATGGCGTCGGAGCCCATCGCCAGGTCGATGTCGGACTCCGTGACCGCACCGACGCCGCGGTGCAGGACGCGGATGTCGACCTCTTCGCCGACGTCGAGCTGGAGCAGCGAGGACTCGAGGGCCTCCACCGAACCGGACGCGTCGCCCTTGATGATGAGGTTGAGTTCCTGCACCAGACCGGCCTTGAGCGCCTCGTCCAGGTTCTCCAGGGAGAACCGGACGCCACGCCGGGCGAAGTTGGCGTTGCGCTCGCGCGCCGCCCGCTTCTCGGCGATCTGACGGGCCGTACGGTCCTCGTCGACGACCAGGAAGTTGTCGCCGGCGCCCGGGACGTTGGTGAGACCCAGGACCAGGACGGGGGTCGAGGGACCCGCTTCCTCGACGTTGTTGCCGTTGTCGTCGAGCATCGCCCGGACACGGCCGTACGCGTCGCCGACCACCATCGTGTCGCCGATGCGCAGCGTGCCGCGCTGGACCAGGACCGTCGAGACGGCACCGCGGCCACGGTCGAGGTGGGACTCGATCGCGATGCCCTGCGCGTCCTGCTCCGGGTTGGCCCGCAGGTCGAGCGAGGCGTCCGCGGTCAGGACCACGGCCTCCAGCAGGCTCTCGATGTTGAGGCCCTGCTTGGCGGAGATGTCGACGAACATGGTGTCGCCGCCGTACTCCTCGGCCACGAGGCCGTACTCGGTCAGCTGACCGCGCACCTTGGTCGGGTCCGCGCCTTCGACGTCGATCTTGTTGACCGCGACGACGATCGGGACGTCGGCCGCCTTGGCGTGGTTGAGCGCCTCGACCGTCTGCGGCATGACGCCGTCGTTGGCCGCGACGACCAGGATCGCGATGTCGGTCGACTTCGCACCACGGGCACGCATGGCGGTGAACGCCTCGTGACCCGGGGTGTCGATGAAGGTGATCCTGCGCTCTTCGTCGTTGACCTGGGTGGCGACCTGGTACGCACCGATGTGCTGCGTGATACCGCCGGCCTCGCCCGCGACGACGTTCGTCTTGCGGATGGTGTCCAGCAGTCGGGTCTTACCGTGGTCGACGTGACCCATGACGGTCACGACCGGCGGACGCGCGACGAGGAACTCCTCGCCACCCTCGTCCTCGCCGAACTCGATGTCGAAGGACTCGAGCAGCTCGCGGTCCTCCTCCTCCGGGCTGACGATCTCGAGGATGAAGTTCATCTCGTCCGCGAGGAGCTTCAGCGTCTCGTCGGAGACGGACTGCGTGGCAGTGACCATCTCGCCGAGGTTCATCATCACGCCGACGAGCGACGCCGGGTTGGCGTTGATCTTCTCGGCGAAGTCGGTGAGGGACGCACCGCGCGACAGGCGGACGGACTGTCCGTTGCCGCGAGGCAGCATCACGCCGCCGACCGACGGGGCCTGCATGGCCTCGTACTCCTGGCGCCTCTGCCGCTTCGACTTACGACCGCGACGCGCGGGACCGCCGGGACGACCGAAGGCGCCCTGCGTGCCACCACGGGCACCCGGACCACCGGGACGGCCACCGAAGCCGGGACGGCCACCGCCGCCGGCACCCGGGCCACCGGGACGACCGGCGAAACCGCCACCGCCACCCGGAGCACCGGGACGACCGGCGAAGCCGCCGCCACCGCCGCCACCGGGACGACCGGCGAAGCCGCCGCCACCACCGGGACGACCGCCGCCACCGCCACCGGGGCGACCGCCGCCACCGGGACCGCGGCCACCGGGGCCACCGCCGCCGGGACGCGGGCCGGCAGCCGGACGCTGCGGCATCATGCCGGGGTTCGGACGGGGGCCACCGGGGCCGCCGCCGGGACGGGGACCGCCGCCCTGCGGACGGGGCATCCCGCCCGGGCTCGGACGGGCGCCGCCCGGAGCCTGCGGACGGGGACCGCCGCCGGCACCCTGCGGACGGGGCGCCTGGCCGGGGGCCGCGGGACGCGGACCGCCCTGGGCACCGCCGGGACCGCCCTGGCCACCAGGTCGGGGCGCGCCGCCGGGACGGGGGCCCTGCGGGCGACCCATGCCGGTGGAGCCACCGGAGGTGAAGGGGTTGTTACCGGGACGCGGACCCGCGGGACGGGCACCGCCCGGCTTGGGCGCACCGGGGCCACCGGGACGCTGACCACCGGGACGCGGCGCCTGGCCGCGGTCCGGACGGTCCTGGCGGTCCGGACGGTCCTGGCGGTCCTGACCGGGGCGCTGCTGGCCACCCGGACGCGGCGCACCCGGACCGGGACGAGCGCCCGGACGCTGGGACGACGGCGGAGCGGACGCGGCGGCCGGAGCCGACGGGGGCGCCGACGGGGGTGCCTGGAACTCGGGCACGCTCGGGGCCGGGGAGGCCGGAGCGGGCTTCGGCGCCGGCGGCTTGGGACCGGGCGTCGGGCGCGGACCCGGGGCCGGAGCGGCGGGCCGCTCGGCGGCGGGCGGCTTCGGCGCGGCCGGGCCGGGACGAGGCGCGGCCGGACGTGCGGCCTGCGCGGGAGAGGGGGCCGCCGGACGGGCCGGGGCGGCCCCCTCTCCCGCGCAGGCCGCACGTC
>NZ_JARGEE010000046.1:0-32594 GCF_033794485.1 Streptomyces sp. MB09-02B | reverse complement strand
GGGCGAGCGCACCGGGCAGGGCACGGGCCGTGCGCCGGGGCGGGGAGCCGCCCGGGGCCGCACACCAGCCACCCGGGCCCGACACCACCGCCGGTGCCGGCACCGGCGGTGGAAATGAACTGGGCACCACCGAGGCCGACACCAGCACCGGCATCAGCACCAGCACCAGCACCAGCCGCATATCCGGCGGTCGCGCGGGTGTCCCTCCTCTCCCTGCCGCCCCCGCCCTCCGAGCCCGTCGGCTCCGGCTCCGCTACGGCGGGTTCACCGCGCTCGACGCTGTCGACCTCGACGTCCTCCCGGGGCGGGTCAGCGCGGTCGTTGGCCCCAACGGCGCCGGGAAGAGCACCCTGTTCCACTGTCTCGCCGGGACCCTGCGGCCGGACACCGGACAGGTGCGCCTCGGCGCGCGGGACATCACCCGGCTGCCCGCGCACACCCGCACCCGGCTCGGTGTCGCACGGACGTTCCAACAGCTGGCCGTCTTCCCCTCGTTGAGCGTGGCGGACAACGTCCGCGTGGGCGCCGAGCAGGGGCGGATCTCCGATCCCGGTGCCGTGGAGCGGGCGTTGCGGCTGCTCGGGCTGGACGGGGCGGTGCGGACGGCACCGGCGGCCGGGCTGCCGACCGGGACGCTTCGGCGGGTCGAACTGGCGCGGGCGCTCGCCGGGAGCCCCCGCGTGCTGCTGCTCGACGAGCCCTCCGCCGGCCTCGACTCGGCCGAGGTGGCCGCCCTCGCCCGCGTCCTGCGCGCCCTCGCCGACGACGGCACGGCCTTGCTCGTCGTCGAGCACGACCTCGACCTCGTCGCGGAACTCGCGGACCTCGTCCACGTCATGGCGGCGGGCCGGATCGTCACCTCCGGCCCGGCCGACCACGTCCTCGACCCGCTGGGCCCCCCCGCCCCGGAGACCGGACGATGACCCTCATCTCCCTGCGCCGTGCCCGCGTCCGCTACGGCCCGTTGGAGGCCCTGCACGGCCTCACCCTCGCCGCCTCCGGCCCCGGCCTCACCGTGCTGCTGGGCCGCAACGGCTCCGGTCGTACGACCGCGCTGAGTGCCCTCGCCGGCACGGTCCCGCTCTCCGGGGGTGCCGTCGTGTGGGACGGCGCCGAGGTCACCAGGACACCCGCGTACGAGCGCGCCCGGCGGGGCCTGGTCCTCGTACCGGAACGACGGGCCGTCTTCGGCGCCCTCTCCGTGCGCGAGAACCTCGAACTCGTCGCCCCCGACCTCTCCCGTGCCCTGGACGCCTATCCGGAGCTCGAATCCCTGCTCCCCCGCCGCGCGGGCACCCTCTCCGGCGGCGAGCAGCGGATGCTCGCCCTCTGCCGGGCCCTGTCGGCCCGGGCGCGCGTCGTGCTCGTCGACGAACCCACCCAGGGCATGTCACCCGCGGTCGCGGCCCGCACGTACGAGCTGCTGGGCGGCCTCGACGCCTGCGTGGTCGTCGCCGAGCAGCGCCTGCCGCGGAGACTGCGCGAGGTACCGGGCGTCCTCGTGTACGAACTCCGGCGCGGCGCACTGGCGTTCGCCGGGGAGGCGGCCGAGCTGCCCTGAGGCCGCGGCCCGGCGGTCAGGGCTCAGCGGTCACAGATCGAGGCGCTGCCCGGGGACGATCAGGTTGGGGTCGCCGCCGATCATGTCCCTGTTGGCGGCGTAGGCCCGTCGCCAGGTGGTCCCGTGCCGGGAGGCGATACCGCTCAGGGAGTCGCCCTGCCGGACGGCGTAGTCGCCGCGCGACACACTGCGGTCCGGGTGACCGACGGAGCGCGACGGCGCCTTCGCGGGCGCCGACCCGGCGGACTTCCCGGTCCCGTTGGAGGTGGCCGACCCGGCGGTCCCGGTGGAGGGCGCGGCGGGCGCGCTGCCGGACGCTCCGGCGCGTCCGAAACAGGTGGGCCACGCTCCCCAGCCCTGGGCACGCTGGACCTTGGTGGCCGTCGCGACTGCTGGGCCTTGGACGAAGATCCCTCTCCACGGACCCGGGGTCCCCCGAGCGGGCTCGTTGCACACGGCCGGGAATGCAGGGAGGTTGACGGGTTGTCAGCAAGCAATCGCCGGTCATACGAGGCCAGTTCGGTGTTACCCGAAGTAGCAACCAATTCCGGCCACCCACTTCATTCCCTGATTTCCTGATATGTCGGCCCGTGACCTCGACGACCTGTGACCCACTTCACCGGATCAACTTGGGCGGAACCTCGGGAAGTTGGCGCGGAGTAACCGATTCCGCCCAGGGATTCACCCTGCGCTCCGGTTGGTTCGATTCCGTTCGTCCTCGGGCGTGACTCCGGCCACAGATCACCCGTTGTCTTCTGCATGAGCCGGAACCTCCGTGCTCATGGGCCGGGCGTCACCCGGCACCGACACGCACCGCATCCCGAGGAGCCACCCGTGCCGCGCATGCTCGAGGTCAGCGACGAGGTACGCGCCGAGATCGGCGACGAAGAAGCCGACCGGCTGCTCGCCGGAGAGAACGCCCCCGGTGGCTACGACTGCACGTCGTGCCGCACCCCCGGCGACTCCGAGCAGGAGCGCACCAGCACCGTCCTCTTCGTCGGCGACGAGACAGCCGTACTCGCCTTCGCCCACGCCACCTGTCTGCCCTCCCAGGTCGTCCAGGTCACCGAGGAGCAGCTGCAGGGCGCCGCCCGCTCCATCGCCGGGGACAACCAGGCCCAGGCCGCGCCCGAGCAGGCCGTGCTCGGTGTCACCAGCGGTCTGATCCTGCTCAGCGGCGAGTTGCACCCGGCGCTGGTGGTCGAGCCCACCGCCCCCATCGCACGCCCGGGCACGACCGGCGCGGGCGACGACTTCCTGCCGCTGCTCATCGAGCAGGGCTTCATGCCGCTCCCCCAGATCGACTCCGTGCCGCCGGTGCTGCACGGCTGGTCCGTGCTGCTCGCCATGGGGCAGCTGCACGCCATCCTGCAGCCGGGTGCCTCCGGTGGTTCGCCGGTCGCGTGGTGGCAGGCCCATCAGGCGCTGCAGGTGGCCGACGCGTGGCGCGCGGCCGCGAACAAGCACCAGCAGGTGCTGATGTTCGCGGCGCCGGTGGGGTCGATCGGACGGCAGCCGCGGGAGGACCTGCTGCGGGACGCGCTCGACAAGGCGGCGGCGAACGGGAAGCTGGTGGCCGCGACCCTGCCGCTGGCCGGCACCTGATCGCTCCGCTCGGCGAGCCGTGACAACCCGCCGTAGCAATGCGGCTGGTCGGTCGGCTGCGAGTCGTGTGGGGTTTGTCGCGCAGTTCCCCGCGCCCCTTCAGGGCGCTTCCCGGGCCGGAGGCTGAATGGTTGAGGGAGCGCATCCCTTCCGTCGTGGGGTCGTTGGCACAGACGTGCACGCATACGACGTTCCTCGCCGCCAGTCCTATCAGTCGATCCCGTCCATGCGGCCGACTCAGGATCCGTCGGGCGGGCCCTCGGCCACGCCCATCTACGACTCGCTCTGGGCGGAGTGGGTCAGGACCTACCGGACCCTGCCGGGCGACCGGCACGGCGAGGAGGGTCTGGGGTTCACGGGCTTCGGGAGCCTGTCGCACGGCTCCGGCGGCCAGCGCGCCACCGGGTCGTACACCTCCGGCTCGTACGGCGCCCGGCACGCGGCGGGGCATCTCGCCACCCAGCGCGAGACCCAGCCCGGTCACCCGACCACGACGACGGCCGGGTGGCAGCCGGTCGGGCGGATCCCCACCGGGCACACCGGGATGCACCACATCCCGTCGCCGTTGCCCCCGGGCCCACGCCGAGGTCTTTGAAGCGCCGAGGTCTTTGAAGCGGAGCGCAGCACACGAGGAGGCGGCCACCCGGACATCGGGGTGGCCGCCTCCTCGTGTCGTGGGACCGCTGCCCACCTCGTCCTGCCGCTGCTACTTCTTCTTGCCGCGCTTCTCGCGCACCCGTACCGAGATGTGGATCGGGGTGCCCTCGAAGCCGAACTCCTCGCGCAGGCGGCGCTCGATGAAGCGGCGGTAGCCCGCCTCGATGAAGCCGGAGGCGAAGAGGACGAAGCGCGGGGGCTTGGTGCCGGCCTGGGTGCCGAAGAGGATGCGGGGCTGCTTGCCGCCCCGGATCGGGTGCGGGTGGGCGGCGACCAGCTCGCCGAGGAAGGCGTTCAGCCGGCCCGTCGGGACGCGGGTCTCCCAGCCGGCGAGGGCGGTCTCGATCGCGGGGACCAGCTTCTCCATGTGCCGGCCGGTCCGCGCCGAGACGTTGACCCGGGGCGCCCAGGCGACCTGACCGAACTCGGTCTCGATCTCCCGCTCCAGGTAGTAGCGGCGCTCCTCGTCGAGGGTGTCCCACTTGTTGTAGGCGATGACCATCGCGCGGCCGGCCTCGACGGCCATCGTGACGATGCGCTGGTCCTGCACGGAGATGGACTCGGAGGCGTCGATGAGGATGACCGCCACCTCCGCCTTCTCCACGGCGGCCGCGGTGCGCAGCGAGGCGTAGTAGTCGGCGCCCTGCTGGAGGTGAACGCGCTTGCGGATGCCCGCCGTGTCGACGAACTTCCAGGTGACACCGCCGAGTTCGATCAGCTCGTCGACCGGGTCACGCGTGGTGCCCGCGAGCTCGTTGACGACGACGCGCTCCTCGTTCGCCACCTTGTTGAGGAGGGAGGACTTGCCGACGTTCGGGCGGCCGATCAGGGCGATGCGGCGCGGGCCGCCGACGGCCGTGCCGAAGCTCTGCGCGGGCGCCTCCGGCAGGGCCTCCAGGACGGCGTCCAGCATGTCGCCGGTGCCGCGGCCGTGCAGCGAGGAGACCGGGTGCGGCTCGCCGATGCCGAGGGACCACAGGGCGGTCGCGTCGGCCTCGCCGCTCGGGCCGTCGACCTTGTTGGCGCAGAGCACCACGGGCTTGTTGGCCTTGCGGAGCAGCCGGACGACGGCCTCGTCGGTGTCGGTGACGCCGACCTTGGCGTCCACGACGAAGACGACCGCGTCGGCGGCCTCGATGGCGTACTCGGCCTGGGCGGCGACGGAGGCGTCGATACCGAGGACGTCCTGCTCCCAGCCGCCGGTGTCGACGACCTTGAAGCGGCGGCCGGCCCACTCGGCCTCGTAGGTGACGCGGTCGCGGGTGACGCCGGGCTTGTCCTCGACGACCGCCTCGCGGCGGCCGATGATGCGGTTCACCAGGGTCGACTTGCCCACGTTGGGGCGGCCGACGACGGCGAGGACGGGCAGCGGGCCGTGGCCCGCCTCCTCGATCGCGCCCTCGACGTCCTCGACGTCGAAGCCCTCTTCCGCGGCGAGCTCCATGAACTCCGCGTACTCGGCGTCGCCAAGCTCTCCGTGCTCGTGCTCGGAGGGAAACTGGTCGTTCATGAAGTCCGTACCTCGTAGTTCATCGTGGTGATCGGTGGAGCACCCGGCCTGTCGACCGGCTGATCCACTACTCAGTCTCGCCCAGCGCCCGTTCGGACGCCCGGCGTTTTACCGGCGGCCGGTGAGCCGTCGGGCATGGTCCAGGTGTGCGCCCAGCTGCTTCTGGATGCGCACGGTCGCCTCGTCCAGCGCCTTGCGGGTCCGCCGCCCGGTGCCGTCGCCCGCCTCGAACGGGTCGCCGAAGACGACGTCGACGCGGGAGCGCAGCGGGGGCAGCCCCTTGATCAACCGTCCGCGCCGCTCGGTGCTTCCCAGGACGGCGACCGGGACGATCGGCGCTCCGCCGCGCACGGCGAAGTAGGAGAGCCCGGCGCGCAGCGAGGCGAAGTCGCCCTCGCCCCGGGTGCCCTCCGGGAAGATGCCCAGCACGCCGCCGTTCGCCAGGACGGCGAGCGCCTGGGTGATGGCGGTGCGGTCGGCGGTCGACCGGTCCACCTTGACCTGCCCGATGCCGAGCAGGAAGGGGTCGAGGGGACCGATGAACGCCTCCTTCTTGATCAGGAAGTGCGTCGGGCGGGGCGCCACGCCCATGACCATCGGGCCGTCGATGTTGTGGGAGTGGTTGACGGCCAGGATGACCGGGCCGGCCGTGGGGACCCGCCAGGCACCCAGCACCCGCGGCTTCCAGAAGCCGTACATCAGGCCGACGCCGATACGCCGGCCGACCTCGGCGCCGAGCAGCGAGGGCGCCGCGACGGCGGGGCTCCCGGCGGAGGCCGTCCCGGCCGACGCCCCCCGGTCCGTCGACGCCCCGCTCACTTCCCCGCCCGCTTCTCCTCGACGAGAGTCACCACGCATTCGATGACCTGCTGGAGGGTGAGGTCGGAGGTGTCGACCTCGACCGCGTCGCCGGCCTTGGCGAGCGGGGAGGTCTTGCGGCTGGAGTCGGCCGCGTCGCGCTTGAGGAGCGCCTCGCGGGTCGCCTGCACGTCGGAACCCTTCAGCTCGCCGCTGCGGCGGGCGGCGCGGGCCTCCGGGGAGGCGGTGAGGAAGATCTTCAGGTCGGCGTCCGGCAGGACGGTCGTGCCGATGTCCCGGCCCTCGACGACGATGCCGTTCTCGGCGCCCGACGCGATGGAGCGCTGCAGTTCGGTGATCCGGGCCCGCACCTCGGGGACGGCGCTCACCGCGCTGACCTTGGAGGTGACCTCCTGGGTGCGGATCGGCGCGGCGACGTCCGTGCCGTCGACGGTGATGGTCGGCCCGGACGGGTCGGTCCCCGAGACGATCTCCGGCTTGCCCGCCACGGCGGCGATCGCCGAGGGGTCGTCTATGTCGATGCCGTTGTTGACCATCCACCACGTGATCGCCCGGTACTGGGCGCCCGTGTCCAGGTAGCTCAGCCCGAGCTGCGCGGCCACGGCCTTCGAGGTGCTCGACTTGCCCGTGCCGGAGGGGCCGTCGATGGCAACGATCACTGTGGCGCGTTCCACTGGGGAGCACCTTTCCTGGTCCGAGGCGGTGGGGCGGGGCGAAAAGCGCCCCGGACAAGGGTACTGGTTGCCCGAAGCCCCTCGGCCCGGCCCTCCGACAGCCCCGTCCGGCCCGCTCCTACTGCCGGATCGCCCAACCCCGCTCCCGCAGGGCCCCCGTCAGCACCCCCGCCGCCTTCGGCTCCACCATCAGCTGCACCAGACCGGCCTGCTGCCCGGTGGCGTGCTCGATGCGGACGTCCTCGATGTTGACGCCGGCGGCGCCCGCGTCGGCGAAGATACGGGCGAGCTGGCCCGGCTGGTCGTCGATCAGCACCGCCACGACCTCGTAGCGCCGCGGAGCGGACCCGTGCTTGCCGGGCACGCGGACCTGTCCGGCGTTGCCGCGGCGCAGGACGTCCTCGATGCCGGTGACGCCCTCGCGGCGCTTGGCCTCGTCGGAGGCCTGGAGGGCGCGCAGGGCCTGCACGGTCTCGTCGAGGTCGGCGGAGACGTCGGCGAGGAGGTCGGCGACCGGGCCGGGGTTGGCGGAGAGGATGTCGATCCACATGCCGGGGTCGGAGGCCGCGATGCGGGTCACGTCCCGGATGCCCTGCCCGCACAGCCGTACGGCCGACTCCTCGGCGTGCTCCAGCCGCGCGGCGACCAGGCTCGACACCAGGTGCGGCATGTGCGAGACCAGGGCGACGGCGCGGTCGTGGGCGTCGGCGTCCATGACCACCGGGACGGCCCGGCAGTGCGAGACCAGCTCCAGGGCGAGGTTCAGCACCTCGGTGTCGGTGTCCCGGGTCGGGGTGAGCACCCAGGGTCGGCCCTCGAAGAGGTCGCCCGTGGCGGCCAGCGGCCCCGACTTCTCGCGCCCCGACATGGGGTGGGTGCCGATGTAGGAGGAGAGGTCGAGGCCCAGCGCCTCCAGCTCCCGGCGGGGGCCGCCCTTCACGGAGGCCACGTCGAGGTAGCCGCGCGCGAGCCCCCGGTGCATGGCGTCGGCGAGGGTCGCCGCCACGTGCGCGGGCGGGGCGGCGACGATCGCGAGGTCCACCGGTCCCCCGGGGGCCTCGTCGCTGCCGGCGCCGAGCGCTGCGGCCGTACGGGCCTGCTCGGGGTCGTGGTCGCTGAGGTGGACGGCCACCCCGCGCTGGGCGAGGGCGAGGGCGGCGGAGGTGCCGATCAGCCCGGTGCCGATGACGAGTGCGGTTCTCACTGGGCGATGTCCTTGCGGAGCGCGGCCGCGGCGCCCAGGTACACGTGCGCGATCTCGGAGCGCGGCCGGTCGGACTCGATGTGCGCGAGGATCCGTACGACCCGGGGCATGGCGCCCTCGATGTCCAGCTCCTGCGCGCAGATCAGGGGTACATCGGCGAAGCCGGTGCCGAGCTTGCGGGCCGCGGCGGCCGGGAAGTCGCTGTGCAGGTCGGGGGTGGCCGTGAACCAGATGCTGATCAGGTCGTCAGGACCGAGCCCGTTGCGCTCCAGGACCGCGGTGAGCAGCTCGCCCACCTGCTCGTCCATGTGCCCCGCCTCGTCCCGTTCGAGCTGGACGGCGCCCCGGACCGCTCGTACCGCCACGACTCTGCTCCTCGCTGATGTCCATGCCGACTCGTTGTACGACCAGCCTAGTCAGCCCACTCCCTGCCGGTGCGCGGCGCCCGCCTGCCGAGACGCCCGCGCGAGGAGGCCGGTGGCGGAGCACCGTCCGAACGCCCTGAGCCGCCGGACATGCGAATCGCGCGTTTTGTGGCACTCTCTCCTGGGTTGGGTTCTTCCGCACGTTCGGAGTTCGGAGTGACGACATGACGATGGGTTCGACGCGGCGCACGGTGCTCACGACCGGCGCGGCGGGCACGGCGGCGCTGCTGGTGGGGTGCGGCGGCGGCGACGGCGGTGACGGCGGTGATTCCCAGGAGGCGACGTCGCCCGGGGACGCCGGCACGGGCGGTGCCGGTGAGGAGCTGGCCGGGACGGCCGACATCCCGGTGGGCGGCGGCAGGATCTTCGAGGATCAGAAGGTCGTCGTGACGCAGCCGCAGGAGGGCGAGTTCAAGGCCTTCTCGGCGGTCTGCACGCACCAGGGCTGCATCGTCAGCAGCGTCTCGGACGGGACGATCGACTGTGCCTGCCACGGCAGCAAGTTCAAGATCACGGATGGTGCGGTGGTGCAGGGCCCGGCCACGCGGCCACTGCCCGCCGAGGAGATCAAGGTCTCGGGAAATTCGATTCAGCTGGCCTGAGCCACCCCGTACGCTCCCGGGCATGCAGCCCCCGCACCCGCACAGCCTGGTCCGCGACCACACGATCTACGCGTGTGTGATGGGGTCGCGGGCCTTCGGTCTCGCCACGGACGACAGCGACACCGACCGGCGGGGTGTCTTCCTGGCCCCCACCGAGCTGTTCTGGCGCTTCGAGAAGCCGCCGACCCACGTGGAGGGTCCGGCGGAGGAGCAGTTCGGCTGGGAGCTGGAGCGCTTCTGCAACCTGGCCCTGCGCTCCAACCCGAACATCCTGGAGTGCCTGCACTCCCCCTTGGTGGAGCACGTGGACGCCACCGGCCGGGAGCTGCTGGCGCTGCGTGGGGCGTTCCTCTCCCGGCAGGCCCACGAGACGTTCGCCCGCTACGCCCTCGGCCAGCGCAAGAAGCTCGACGCGGACGTCCGCACGCACGGCGCCCCACGCTGGAAGCACGCCATGCATCTCCTCCGCCTCCTGATGAGCTGCCGTGACCTGCTGCGCACGGGCACACTCACCGTCGACGTGAGCGACCAGCGCGAGCCCCTGCTGGCGGTGAAGCACGGCGAGGTGGCGTGGGCCCGGGTCGAGTCGTGGATGGCCCGGCTGGCGACGGAGGCCGAGGAGGCGGTGCACCGCAGCCCGCTGCCGCCGGAGCCGGACCGGGCGCGGGTCGAGGACTTCGTCGTACGAACCCGGCACGCGTCGGCCCTGCGCGCCCACTCGGACCTCGGGACGGGCCCGGCCGACGAGACCGCCCAGGACCCCGAGGCCGCACAGGACCCGGGAACCGGCTCAGACCTGCGCACCGTCGAGGCGCACCCGGACCACGAAATCGTGCAGGGCGTCGTACGCGGACGGGTTCTCCGGGAGCGCTGACAGTGCCTGCTCCCGCTCCAGCACCTCCTGGAGCCGCTCCACGTCCTCCGCGACGCGCTCCTGGTCGACCTCGGCCTTGCCGTGCTCCAGGGCCGCCTTCGCCGCGACGAGGTCCGGCAGGTACCCGGGCGCCTCGTCCACCTGCGGCACCAGCGTGGGCAGATGGGCCTGCACCTCGCCGCTGCGCATGAGGTGGATGCCGGTGAGCAGCACGCGGAACGTGTAGAGCAGCGGCTTGAGTTCGCCGGTCTTCTCGAAGAGCCGCCACTGGGTGACGGCGAACCCCCGGTAGTGGTGGGCGTGGTGACGGGTGAGGACGCCGGGGGCGAGCGCGACCAGTTCGCGGTGCGCCTCACCGGTGTGCACGACGAGCGGTGAGAGCAGCTGCTCCAGCACATAGCCGTTGCGCCGCAGCATCAGCCGGGCGAACTTGCGCAGGTCGTGCGTGACGAGGTCCATCTCGACACCGTCCCGGTCCCACATCCGCGACCGGGTCTCCTCCGGCTCGCGCAGCCCGACCAGTTCGGCCGGGGGCAGCACGTGCACACCGCGCAGGTCCACGTCCGAGTCGCGCGACGGGAAGCCGTAGAGGTGGGCTCCGGAGACGGTGGCGAACAGCAGGGGGTCGGGCTGTTCGGCCACCACCGGGGCCAGATCGATGTCGAGGGCGTCGGTAGGAGCGTCGGTCATCCCTCAAGCGTCCCAGAGGGCTCCCAGCGAGACGAGGTCGCCCTGGTACTCGATCCGGTCGGCCCACTCGGCGGGCCAGGCGTCCGGCCCGTGGTAGGCGCCCGCGAAGGCACCGGCGAGGCAGGCGATCGAGTCGGAGTCGCCCGAGGTGCAGGCGGCGCGCCGCAGTGCGGTGACGGGCTCGTCGACGAAGAGCAGGAAGCACAGCAGTCCGGTCGCGAGGGCCTCTTCGGCGATCCAGCCCTCCCCCGTGGCCAGGCAGGGGTCCGTCTCGGGCGACGGGAGCCGCAGGGCCGCCTGTACCCGGTCCAGGGCCTCCAGGCAGTCGTCCCAACCCCGGGCGATGTAGTGCTCGGGTGAGGGGTCCTGACTGTAGGTCCACAGGTCACCGAGCCAGCGCGCGTGGTACCGGGCGCGGTTCTCGTACGCGTACGAGCGCAGCCGGCCGACCAGGCCCATCGGTTCGGCGCCCTGGGCGAGCAGCCGTATCGCGTGGGCGGTGAGGTCGGAGGCGGCGAGCGCGGTGGGGTGGCCGTGGGTGAGGGCGGCCTGCAACTGGGCGGCGCCCGCGCGCTGTTCGTCGCTGAGCGGGCCGATCAGGCCGAGCGGCGCGACCCGCATGTTGGCGCCGCAGCCCTTGGAGTGGATCTGGCTGGCGAACTGCCAGGGGTGGCGCTCGACCGCGAGGAGGTCGCAGGCGACCAGGCAGGTGTGGCCGGGGGCGCGGTTGTTCTCCGGGGAGCGGGACCACTCCACGAACTCCTTGCGGACGGCCCGCACCAGGGCCTCGGGGCCGAGCGATCCCCGGTCCATGGCGGCCCGCAGGCCGTGCCCCAGCGCCAGCGTCATCTGGGTGTCGTCGGTGACGATCGCGGGCTTGGGCAACGCCATCTTCCGCCAGGGGCCGCACTTGGCGAGGATCGAGGCGACGTCGTTGAACTCCGTCGGGAAGCCGAGGGCGTCGCCGAGGGCGAGTCCGATCAGGGAGCCGGTGGCGGAGCGCTTCGTGCGGAGCGACATGGTCATCAGGGCCGTCCTTCTGTGGTGGGTCGCAGCAGCGGCGGGTGCAGGGCGGTGGCCCCACCCGCGCGGTACAGCGCGGCGGGCTTGCCGCGACCGCCGGTCAGGCGGGCGGCACCGGGCACCGGTTCGACGAAACCCGGCGTGGCCAGCACCTTGCGCCGGAAGTTGGGCCGGTCGAGCGGAGTGCCCCACACGGTCTCGTAGACCTGCCGCAACTCGCCGAGGGTGAACTCGGGCGGGCAGAAGGAGGTGGCGAGACAGGTGTATTCGAGCTTGGCGCCGACGCGTTCGTGGGCGTCGGCGAGGATGCGGTCGTGGTCGAAGGCGAGCGGCCCGATGGCGTTGAAGCGCAGCCACTGGGCCTGTGCGGCGTCGCCCCCGCCGTGCGGGACGGGCGGGTCCGGGAGCAGCGCGGCGAAGGCGACGGTGACGATCCGCATCCGGGGGTCTCTGCCGGGCTCGCTGTAGGTCCGCAGCTGCTCCAGGTGGAGTCCGGAGTCGTCCTTGAGACCGGTCTCCTCCGCGAGTTCCCGCCAGGCGGCCTCCTCCGCGGACTCGTCCGGCAGCACGAACCCGCCGGGCAGCGCCCAGCGGCCCGCGTACGGCTCCTGCCCGCGCTCGACGAGCAGCACCTGGAGGGTGCCCGCGCGGACGGTGAAGACGGCCAGGTCGACGGTGACGGCGAAGGGTTCGAAGGCGTACTTGTCGTAGCCCTCGGGTGAGGTCATGTCCATCGCCCCCTTTAATGGTCACCTCGACTAATAGTCATCTCGACTATAAAGCCGCGAGCGCCGGGGCCACAACCCCTTTACGAGGAAAGGAACGCCAAGAACGGCGTCAAGAGCACCGCCGGGAACGGCAAAGAGCCGGCCCCGACGGCAAACACGGGACCGGCTCCTGCTCGATCGGATCGGGCCTAGAGGTCGACCTCCTGCATCAGCATGCCGACCTCGGTGTTCGACAGGCGGCGCAGCCAGCCCGACTTCTGGTCGCCGAGGGTGATCGGCCCGAAGGCGACGCGCACCAGCTTGTCGACCGGGAAGCCGGCCTCCGCCAGCATCCGGCGCACGATGTGCTTGCGTCCCTCGTGCAGGGTCACCTCGACGAGGTAGTTCTTGCCGGTCTGCTCGACGACCCGGAAGTGGTCCGCGCGCGCGTACCCGTCCTCCAGCTGGATGCCGTCCTTGAGCTGCTTGCCCAGGTCACGCGGGATCGGGCCCACGATGTGCGCGAGATAGACCTTCTTCACGCCGTACTTGGGGTGGGTCAGCCGGTGCGCCAGCTCACCGTGGTTGGTGAGCAGGATGACGCCCTCGGTCTCGGTGTCGAGCCGCCCGACGTGGAACAGCCGCGTCTCGCGGTTGGTCACATAGTCACCGAGGCACTGCCGGCCCTCGTTGTCCTCCATCGTGGAGACGACGCCGGCCGGCTTGTTCAGCGCGAAGAACTGGTACGACTGCGTGGCCACGGTCAGACCGTCGACCCTGACCTCGTCCTTCTCCGGGTCGACGCGCTTGCCCTGCTCCAGGACGATCTCGCCGTTGACCTCGACCCGCGCCTGCTCGATCAGCTCCTCGCAGGCCCGCCGCGAACCGTAGCCCGCGCGTGCGAGGACCTTCTGCAGCCGCTCGCCCTCCTGCTCGGCGCCCGGGAAGGTCTTGGGCAGCTTCACGTCCTTCTTGCCCGCGTAGCGCTCGCGGTTGCGCTCCTCGGCCCGCGCGTCGTACTCGCGCGAGGTCGCCGGGGCCCACCGCCCGCGCTGCTGCTGGGACTGCTTCGGACCGCCCTTGGACCCGCCGCGTGCCGAGGCGCCGCGCCCCGACTTGGGACCGTCCGGGGAGCCGCCGGGGCCCACGTCGTAACGGCGCTCCTCGGGGCGGGGGTTCTTCGGCCGGCCGCCCTGGCTGTCGTCGCGGTCGTTCCCCGCACCTCGGTAGTTGCCGCGGCCACCGCCGCTCCCGCCGCGTCCGGCACCGCTCCCGCCGCGTCCACCACCGCTTCCGCCGCGGCCGCCGCTGTTGCCACCACGGCTCCCGCCGTTGTTTCCGCTGCTGTTCCTGCCGCTGCTGCTTCGCATCAAAATTCCGTCTTGTCGTCTGTGTCCTCGGAATCCGGAGCATCCGGATCGAACGACGGTACGGCTTCCTGGGTCTCGGCCTCGATCGCCTCCGCCTCGGGGAGGAAGGGCGCGAGCTCCGGGAGCTCGTCCAGGCCGCGCAGGCCCATCCGTTCCAGGAAGTAGTTCGTCGTCCTGTACAGGATCGCACCTGTTTCGGGTTCCGCGCCCGCCTCCTCGACCAGGCCCCGCTGCAGCAGGGTGCGCATGACCCCGTCGCAGTTGACTCCTCGTACGGCGGAGACCCTGCTCCGACTCACCGGCTGCCGGTACGCGACCACGGCCAGCGTCTCCAGCGCGGCCTGGGTCAGCCGGGCCTGCTGCCCGTCGAGCACGAACCGCTCGACGGCGGCGGCGTACTCGGGCCGGGTGTAGAACCGCCAGCCCCCGGCGATCAGCCGCAGCTCGAAGCCCCGCCCCTGGACCGCGTACTCGTCGGCCAGTTCCCTCAGCGCCTTGGAGATCTGCCGCTTGGGCCGCTCCAGGATCTTGCTCAGGTGCTCCGCCGTCGCGGGCTCGTCCACGACCATGAGGACGGCCTCCAGGGCGGGCTTGAGATCGAGGTCGGCGACGGTACGCGCCGCCCCCGCGGACGCCTCGGTCGTCCCCCCGGTCGTCTCCTCGCTCATGCCTTCGTCTCCTCCTTCGGCGGTTCGGGCGGCCGGTCGAACTCGTCCGTGACCACGGGCTCGGTGTCCCCGTCCCCGCCGGTCCAGCGCACGATCAGATCACCGAGCGCGGTCTCCTGGTCGAGGGCCACGGCCTTCTCCCGGTACAGCTCCAGCAGGGCGAGGAAGCGGGCGACGACGGTGAGGGTGTCGTCGGTGTCCTCGACGAGCACGCGGAAGGACGCCTCCCCCAGCTCCCGCAGCCGTGCGACCACGATCCCGGCCTGTTCCTGCACACTCACCAGGGGCGCGTGGATGTGGTCGACGTACACCTGCGGCTTCGGCTTCGGCTGCATCGCCTTCACCGCGAGCCTGGCGAATCCTTCCGCCCCGATGCTGATGACCACCTCGGGCAGCAGCTCGGCGTGGTGGGGCTCCAGGCCGACGGTCCGGGGGTAGCGCCGGGCCTCCTCGTCGAGGCGGCGGTTGAAGATGTCCGCGATCTGTTTGTACGCGCGGTACTGGAGCAGCCGGGCGAACAGCAGGTCCCGGGCTTCGAGGAGCGCGAGATCCGCCTCGTCCTCGACCTGGGCGGCGGGCAGCAGCCGCGCGGCCTTCAGATCCAGTAGCGTCGCGGCCACGACGAGGAACTCGGTCGTCTCGTCGAGGTCCCAGTCCGGACCCATGGCCCGGATGTGCGCCATGAACTCGTCGGTGACCTTGGACAGCGCCACCTCGGTGACGTCCATCTTGTGCTTGGAGATCAACTGCAGCAGAAGATCGAACGGTCCCTCGAAGTTGGCCAGCCGAACCTTGAATCCCCCACCGCCGCCCGCTTCCGCCCCTGCGACCGCGACACCGGAGGAAACCCCTTCGGCTTCGGCTTCGGCTTCGGCTTCGGCTTCGGCTTCGGCGGGGACTGCGGCAGGCGGCGTCTTGTCACTCCCGCTCGCGTTGTGGGCAGGCGTTCCGCGGGGCGGAACGGGTGGGCACAACGCCCCACCGGCCTCGGCCTCCGTACGCTCCTCAGCCGAAGATTCACTCGGAACCGGCTCGACCGGCGGAGCCGAGGGCGGAGCCAGCGCCCCCCTCCCCAGCGCACGCCGACGGCCACCGGAACCACCGGAAGCCGAGCCAGAGGAGTCAAACGAGGTCATAGCCCCCGCAGGCTACCCCTACCGCCCCCGCAGCCGCCGTACGAGGATGCTCGCGTCCCCACGGGACTCCAGATCCGCCAGCACCACGGCGACGGCCTCCCGGACGATCCGCCCCCGGTCGACGGCCAGCCCGTGCTCCCCACGCAGCACCAGCCGCGCGTGTTCGAGATCCATGAGCTCCTCGGCGGAGACGTACACGGTGATCTTCTCGTCGTGCCGCTCCCGCCCACTGGGCCGACGCCCGGAGGCCCGACCCCGCTTACGGGGAGCGGCGGCAGAACCTTCCTGCGGCTTCGGACCCCGCCCGGCGGCCGCCCGCTCGGCCCCCGCCGCGGCGGCCCGGCTGCGCGGCTGCTCACCGTCGGACTCGGCGTCGGCGGCCACGTGCTCGGACCCCTCGCCGTCACCGCCCTGCACGGGCACGGACGGCGGCGCGTCCTCCGCGCCGGCGGCCCCGTCGCTCTCCCCGGCGGGAGCGGGCACACGGGTTTCTCCGTTCGGCCCCCGCCGGGGAGCGGACGGCTGCAGCGCCGTTCCCCCTGTCGTACGGAAGAGTTCGTCGGCCCCCGGCAGACTCACTCGGCGTGACACCGGGCGAGCACCTCCCTGGCGAGCTGACGGTAGGCGGCGGCGCCGACGGAGTTGGAGGCGTACGTGGTGATCGGCTCACCGGCGACCGTGGTCTCCGGAAAGCGGACCGTGCGCCCGATGACCGTGTGGTAGACGTGGTCGTCGAACGCCTCGACGACCCGCGCGAGGACCTCACGGCTGTGCACGGTGCGCGAGTCGTACATCGTGGCGAGGATGCCGTCGAGCTCCAGCTCCGGGTTGAGCCGCTCCTGGACCTTCTCGATGGTCTCCGTCAGCAGCGCGACACCACGGAGAGCGAAGAACTCACACTCCAGAGGGACTATCACCTTGTGCGCGGCAGTCAGGGCGTTGACCGTGAGCAGGCCGAGCGAGGGCTGACAGTCGATCACGATGTAGTCGTAGTCGGCCATGAGCGGCTTCAGGGCGCGCTGGAGCGTCGACTCGCGCGCGACCTCGGAAACGAGCTGTACCTCGGCCGCGGACAGGTCGATGTTGCTCGGCAGCAGGTCCATGTTGGGGACCGCGGTCTTCAGCAGGACCTCGTCGGCCGACATGCCCCGCTCCATGAGCAGGTTGTAGACCGTGAGGTCGAGCTCCATCGGGTTCACCCCGAGGCCGACCGAGAGGGCGCCCTGCGGGTCGAAGTCGACGAGGAGGACCCGACGGCCGTACTCCGCGAGCGCGGCACCCAGGTTGATGGTCGACGTCGTCTTGCCGACGCCGCCCTTCTGGTTGCACATCGCGATGATCTTCGCGGGACCGTGGTCGGTCAGCGGGCCCGGGATCGGGAAGTAGGGCAGCGGGCGACCGGTGGGACCGATGCGCTCGCGGCGCTGACGGGCAGCGTCGGGCGCGAGCGTGGCCGCGTACTCCGGATCGGGCTCGTACTCGGCGTCGGGGTCGTAGAAGTGCCCGTCGGGCAGCTCGTCGTAGTCGGCGAAGTGGTTGTGGACCCCGCCACTTCCGTCGCCGGCCATGGCGTTCACGTGTTGGCCATCCATGCTCTGGAGTGCTGTCGGAGTTGCCTGCGGACTCTGGCGGGCTGCGAAGGTGCGGACAGCGACGGAGCCGACAGCCGCGAACCCCGTGGGGCCCGAGACCGGCGCAGGCATTCCTGGTTGACCACCCCCGGGAGTAAATGTCGACTCATTCACAAGTCGTCTTACCTCCTTGGTGACCAGGAAACTTCTAGATAGGTCAGCGTGGCACCATGCCGACAGCTGGCGACTCTATGGCGTGTCGGCGGTCCGCAGCAACACAATCCGCCGGACCCGGCCCGATGTGTCGGCAATGAAACATGCGGCTGTCAAGGGCGTAGGGCCGTCGCACGGCAGGTTTCACCGGTGCGCGAAACATCCGAACGGTTACGTTCGAGGCGAGTTGCGCGAGTGTCGCAAAGTGACCATACACACATCCGGCCGGACCTTGTCGGGCAAGATCCGGCCGGGAAGGTGCTGTTGACGACCTGTGTTGACGTATCGCCTTTTACCGAAAGGTGACTTAAAAAACAGCCGGTCAGCCGAGCAGCGACGCCAGTTCGACGTGCTCCAGGCCGTGCGCGTCGGCCACCTCGCGGTAAACGACCCTGCCGTCATGGGTGTTGAGCCCCCTGGCCAGCGCCGGGTCGCGGCGCGAGGCCTCGGCCCAGCCGTGGTCGGCGAGTTCGACGATGTAGGGCAGCGTGGCGTTGGTCAGCGCGTAGGTGGAGGTGTTGGGCACCGCGCCGGGCATGTTGGCGACGCAGTAGAAGACCGACTCGTGGACCGGGAAGGTCGGCTCGGCGTGGGTGGTGGGGCGGGAGTCCTCGAAGCAGCCGCCCTGGTCGATCGCGATGTCGACAAGGACACTTCCCGGCTTCATCCGCGACACCAGCTCGTTGGTGACCAGCTTCGGGGCCTTGGCTCCCGGGATGAGGACGGCGCCGATGACGAGGTCGGCCTCCAGGCACGCCTTCTCCAGCTCGAAGGCGTTGGAGACGACGGTCTGGATCTTGGTGCCGAAGACCTTGTCGGCCTCCTTGAGCTTGTTGATGTCCTTGTCGAGCAGGGTCACGTGGAAGCCCATGCCGATGGCGATCTGCGCCGCGTTCCAGCCCGACACCCCACCGCCGATGACGACGGCCCGCCCGGCCAGCACCCCCGGCACACCGCCGGGCAGCACCCCGCGTCCGCCGTTGGCCCGCATCAGGTGGTACGCGCCGACCTGGGGGGCGAGCCGGCCCGCGACCTCGGACATCGGCGCGAGCAGCGGGAGCGCGCGGTTCGGCAGCTCGACGGTCTCGTAGGCGATGGCGGTCGTGCCCGACTCGACGAGGGCGTCCGTGCACTCCTTGGAGGCGGCCAGGTGCAGGTAGGTGAAGAGCGTCTGGTCCTTGCGGAGGCGGTGGTACTCCTCGGCGATGGGCTCCTTGACCTTGAGCAGCAGGTCGGCCGCGGCCCACACCTCGTCGGCCGTGGCCAGGATCTCGGCGCCGGCGGCGACGTACTCGGCGTCCGGGATCGACGAGCCGACTCCGGCGCCCTGCTCGATGACGACCTGGTGCCCGTGGCGCACGAGCTCGTGCACGCCGGCGGGGGTGATCGCCACCCGGAACTCGTTGTTCTTGACCTCGCGGGGGATGCCGACCTTCACGTCGATCACGGTCCTTGGCTCGGAGGGGTGTGGGGCTCGCACGCACAGGCGGAACATGCCCATGCAATGCAGGACATACCCGTACGCATCTGAGCGCACCGGGAGACACCGCAGGAGAACCGGCGGCGCAGCCAGTCTAATGAAGGTGTCCCCGCTGTCTAGCCTTTCAATGCATCAATCTTTCGCTGATGCACTACGGATTTCGTAGGTGTTAGCACCCTGTTCCGGCTCGATCTCGCCGGTTTCGGGGTCCGGGGCCTCGTCGCCGAGCAGTCGCTCGGCGGCCGCCCGGTGCAGCCGGGCCGCCGCCGGGTCGCCGAGCCGCTCCAGGGTGTCGGCGATCCGCAGCTGGATCGCGGCCTGCAGCCGGACGTCGTCGGCGCGCCGCGCCCACTCCGCGGCCTCCTGGCAGGTCCGCAGCGCCTCCTCGGGCCGCCCGGCGTACTCCTGGACCCGCGCCATCTCGCTCAACACCCTTGCCTGGCCGCCCACATCGCCCAGCCGGCGATGGCCGGTGAGCGCCGAGCTCCAGTTGCGCAGCGCCTCGCCGTACCGGCCCGCGTAGGTGTGCGCGGCGGCGATCCGGCCGTACAGCCGGGTGGCGTCCTCCCGCTCGTCCCGGGCGAGCCGCTGGGCGAGCGCCCTGCCGTACCAGTCGGCGGCCCGGTCGTAGTCCTCCAGCTCCTGGTGGGCGCCGCCTACGGATTCCATCGCGCGGCCGGTCGCGTACGGGTCGTTCGCCCGCCGTCCGGCGTCGAGCGCGGCCCGGTAGCGGACCAGCGCCGCCGTCGTACGGCCGGTCCGGGCGTCCAGGTCGCCGAGGTTCAGCAGGGCGGCCGCCTGCTCGCGGGGCAGTTCACGGCGCTCGGCGACATCGAGGACGAGCCCGTGCAGGTCGTACAGGTCGGGGGCGGCGGCCCGGGTGCCGAAGTGCGCGACCAGTGCCCGGACGAGCTGGGACAGCAGGCGCCGGGCGAGGGTGTCCAGTTCGCCGTCCGCGACCGCGAGCCGGGCCGCGGCCAGCAGCGCGGGCCGGCGCACCCGCAACCACTCCTCGGCGGCCCGGGGCGTCGGGAACCGCAGCGCCTTGGGCATCGCGAGGAGCTTTTCGTGGGCCAGCGGACTGTCGGTCTCGGTGATGGCACGGCAGGACTGCAGCAGTCGCACCGTCCGCTCCAGCATCCGCGCACGGGCCAGCTGCAGTTCTCCCGGCCGCTCCTGGCCCTCGGCCACGGCCCGCAGCAGCGGCTGGAGACAGCCGGGGACCTCGTACTGCGGCAGCGGGGAGTCGACCTCGTGCAGGAAACCCAGGGCCACGAAATCGTCGAGCGCGCTGCGGGCCGTGCCGACCGAGCAGCCGGCGAGGCCGGAGGCGATGTGCGGGTCGACCAGGCCGGCGGGGGCCAGGGCGAGCAACGGCAGTATCCGGGCGGCCGTCGTCGGCAGCGAGGCGCACGCCAGCTTGAAGATCTTGGCGAGCGGCGCGCTGTCGTCCTCGTCGGCGCGCAGCTGTTTGGCCAGGTCGGAGACGGCGACGGAGGGCCGGGCCGCCAGCCAGCCCCCGGCGAGCCGCAGCGCGGCGGGCTGAGCCCCGCACACCTCGGCGAGCCCCTCGGCGGAGCGGGGGTCCACGGTGATGCGCACCGAGCCGCTGAAGCGTTCCAGCAGTTCCACGGCGGACTTGGTGTCCAGTCCGCCCAGGGTGCAGGGGCGGACGTCGGAGATGCCCGTCAGCGGCCCTCCGGAGACCGCGACGACCAGGGAGTCGGGGGTGTCCGGCAGCAGCGCGTCGACCTGCTCGGCGTCGGCGGCGTCGTCCAGCAGGAGCACCACCCGGCGGTCGGCCAGCGCCTCGCGCAACGTCTCACTGAGGTCGTCCCCGTCGGCACCGGCCGGCGCCGGCAGTCCGAGCCCTCCGAGCAGGTCCCGCGCCGCGCGCTCGACCGGGACCCGGGTGCCGTCGGGTTCGGTGAGCCGGGTCCGCAGCACCCCATCGGGGTAACCGTCGGTAACCTGCCGGACGAGTTCCTCGGCGAGCGCCGTGCGGCCCGAGCCGGGCCGGCCGGCGATGAGCAGCACGCGCGCGTGGGGCGCCTTGCGGCCCGCGAGGGTGTTGAGCCCGGCCCGGTCGATGTCGGCCCGTAGTTCCTTCAACTCTCGTGTACGGCCCAGGAACTGACTGTCCGTGGGGGCGGCCTCGACAGCCGGGGGCCGCCCCGTTCCGGACACCCGGGCACTCCCGAGGTCCACCGCCTGATCCGCCACGGGCCACACTCCCGTCCCACCGCACGCGCAAGCCCGCCGGGACTCCGGTTCGGGCGTTTCCCGAGCCTAGTTCACGCTCTGCGACGGTCCGGGCAGAGCGGGGCGGTGAGGTCGCTCGATCGGATCAGCAGATCGTACGACTGGTGCGGTGAGGGTGACGTGAACACGGCCCGCGTCCCTTTTGCGGGTGCGGCAACCGCGCCCCGTGAGGGGCGCGGGGAACTGCGCGACCAGCCACAACGCACCCGCAGCTCACCCCAACCCCAGGCACCCCTAATTCTCGAACGGCCGCGCAGGCCAAGCCGCCTCGGCCGCCCGCAGCGACTCCACCCCGTCCCCACTGCGCGCCGCCACCAGCGAAAGCACCCCCACCACAAGGCAGTTGTTGTGCAGCTCCCCCGCGAGCACCCCCCGCACCAGCTCGTCCAGCGGCACCCGGGCCAACTCCATGTCGGCCTCCTCGTCCTCCACCTCGAACCGCCGGCCCTCGGCCTCGGAAAGGTCCCGGGCCAGGAAGATCCGCACGGCCTCGTCGCAGCCGCCGGGCGTGGTGTAGACGTCGGTGAGGACCCGCCACTCCTCCGCCTTGACGTGCGCCTCCTCGTACAGCTCGCGCTGGGCGGCGTGCAGCGGGTTCTCGCCGGGCACGTCCAGCAGCCCGGCCGGGATCTCCCACAGCTTCTCGCGGACCGGGTGGCGGTACTGCCGGATGACGAGCACCCTGTCCTGGTCGTCGACGGCGAGGACGGCGACGGACCCGGGGTGCACCTGGTAGTCGCGGCGGACGACCGACCCGTCGGGCATGACCACCTCGTCCGTGCGCACGGAGGTCTTGTTGCCGACGAACGGGGTCTCGCTCGCCCGGACCTCCCACGCCTCGGCGGTGTCCTTGATCGTCATGTCGCCTCGTCCTCCCACACATGCAAAAAGAAACCGGGGCACACGTCCCGAAAGACGCGCACCCCGGTCACCGTACAGCTCTCGCGCCGCTCGGATTTACTTGCCGGTCTTCCGCTCCACGGCGGCCTTCACCAGCCCCGCGAACAGCGGGTGCGGACGGGTCGGACGGGAGCGCAGCTCGGGGTGCGCCTGGGTCGCGACCAGGTACGGGTGGACCTCACGCGGGTACTCGACGTACTCGACGAGCTTGCCGTCGGGCGAGGTCCCCGTGAACTGCAGACCGGCCTTCTTCTCCAGTTCCGCGCGGTAGGCGTTGTTCACCTCGTAGCGGTGGCGGTGGCGCTCCTCGACGTACTCCTTGCCGTCGTACACCTCGCGCACGATCGACCCCTCGGCGAGCTTGGCCGGGTACATGCCCAGCCGCATCGTGCCGCCCATGTCGCCCTCACCGGCGACGATGTCGAGCTGCTCGGCCATGGTGGAGATGACCGGGTGGGCGGTGCCGGAGTCGAACTCGGTGGAGTTGGCGTCCGGGATGTCGGCCAGGTTGCGCGCGGCCTCGATCACGATGCACTGCAGGCCCAAGCAGAGGCCGAGCAGCGGGATCCGGTTCTCGCGGGCGTACCGGATGGCGCCGACCTTGCCGGAGACGCCCCGGTCGCCGAAGCCGCCGGGGATGCAGATGGCGTCGACGTCGGCGAGCTGGGCCGCGGCGCCGGCCGGGGTCTTGCAGTCGTCCGAGGTGACCCACTTGATCTTCACCCGGGCCTTGTTGGCGAAGCCGCCCGCGCGCAGCGCCTCGGTGACCGAGAGGTAGGCGTCGGGCAGGTCGATGTACTTGCCGACGAGCGCCAGGTTGATCTCGTGCAGCGGGTTGTGGACGCGGTCGAGCAGGTCGTCCCAGGTCGTCCAGTCCACGTCGCGGAACGGCAGGTCCAGTTTGCGGACCACATAGGCGTCCAGGCCCTCGCCGTGCACGGTCTTCGGGATGTCGTAGATCGAGCGGGCGTCGGGGCACGCGACCACGGCGGCCTCGTCGACGTCGCACATCAGGGAGATCTTGCGCTTGATCGCGGCGGGAACTTCACGATCACAGCGCAGAACGATCGCATCTGGCTGAATACCGATGTTGCGCAGCGCCGCAACCGAGTGCTGCGTCGGCTTCGTCTTCAGCTCTCCCGAGGGCCCGATGTACGGCAGGAGCGAGATGTGGACGACGAAGACGTTGTCACGGCCGACCTCGTGACGGACCTGGCGGACGGTCTCCAGGAACGGCAGCGACTCGATGTCGCCGACGGTGCCGCCGACCTCGGTGATGACGACGTCGACCTCGTCGGAGGCCATGCGCCGGATGCGGTGCTTGATCTCGTTGGTGATGTGCGGGATGACCTGGACGGTGTCGCCCAGGTACTCGCCGCGCCGCTCCTTGGCGATGACCGTGTTGTAGACCTGGCCGGTGGTGACGTTGGCCGAGCCGTCCAGGTCACGGTCGAGGAAGCGCTCGTAGTGGCCGATGTCCAGGTCGGTCTCGGCGCCGTCGTTGGTGACGAACACCTCACCGTGCTGGAAGGGGTTCATCGTGCCGGGGTCGACGTTCAGGTAGGGGTCGAGCTTCTGCATCACGACGCGCAGACCACGGGCCTTGAGCAGCATGCCGAGGCTGGAAGCGGTCAGACCCTTGCCGAGCGAGGAGGCGACACCCCCGGTGACGAAGATGTGCTTTGTCGTCGTGTTTCGAAAAGCAGCGGGCGGCATGGCCAAGAGGGGGCTCCCGTGGTCGCGGTTCGGTGTGCGGGTCGGCCGCCGCCCGAACTCATCCGTCGGGGGAGCCTTCGCTGCGGTTCGGGGGTCCCTCGTGCGACTTTTTCGCTGGGGGCGCCCACCGGTCCACGGGCTACCAGGGTATCAGCGACAGGACACGATCGCTTCCGGCCACGCTCCGCGCACGAGCCGACACGGACCTCGCACAACGGTCGGCGAATCCCGGACGACCTTCACCATTAGCTCACCCGTTCGGCCCACTCGTGTTGTCTGGAGCGGCACGCGGAGCCCTCCGGTGCGTCGTATCCTCTTCGGACACTCGCTGCCGAGCGCGGCCGGCGCGACGGCACCACCCCCGCCCGTCTCCGGTAATCATGAGAGCTCGTCAGTCCGTTGAGCAACGATCGCCTCATTTGCGTTGAGGATCGTTGAGCGACATCGCATGACACCGTCCCTTGGATCACTCTGGAAACATGGTTCCTTTGTCGATCCCTTGGGTCCCTTGACCGCACACCGCACAGCGACCGCCCCTCGGGGGGCGACGACGTGGCCGTTCGACTGGAGTTGCACGTGGCCGGGCGCATCGAAGACTACGCACTCATCGGAGACATGCAGACCGCCGCACTGGTCTGCCGGGACGGCACGGTCGATTGGCTGTGCCTGCCCCGCTTCGACTCCCACGCCGTCTTCGCGGGACTGCTCGGCACCGAGGAACACGGGTTCTGGAGACTGGGGCCCGCGCACGCGGCCGACGCAGAACCGCCCACGGCCTCCCGCCGCCGGTACCGCGGCGACTCGCTGATCCTGGAATCCGAGTGGGACACCCCGCGCGGCACGGTCCGTGTGACGGACTTCATGCCGCCGCGTGACGGCGCCCCGCAGCTGATCCGGATCGTGGAGGGCGTCAGCGGCCGGGTGCCGATGCGCTCCGCGCTGCGGATGCGGTTCTCGTACGGCCGGGTGGTGCCCTGGGTGCACAAGCACGAGGGGCGCACGGTGGCCGTCGCCGGGCCGGACTCGGTGTGGTTCGACACCGAGTGCGAGACCTACGGCAAGGCGCTGACCACCTACGCCGACTTCACCGTGACCCCCGGCGACCGCATCGCGTTCACGATCTCCTGGGAGCCCTCGCACAAGCAGCCCCCGCCGCTGCCGGAGCCCGAGCCGTCGCTCCGGGCGACCGAGGAGTTCTGGCGCGACTGGGTGGAGCAGTGCACGTACCACGGCCCCTACCGCGAGGCCGTGATCCGCTCCCTGATCACGCTGAAGGCCCTGACGTACGCCCCGACCGGCGGCATCGTCGCCGCCCCGACGACCTCCCTCCCGGAGCACATCGGCGGCGTCCGCAACTGGGACTACCGCTACACCTGGCTGCGCGACGCGGCCATCACCCTCTCCTCGCTGCTGCGTACCGGCTACCGCGACGAGGCCCGCGCCTGGCGCGAGTGGCTGCTCCGCGCGGTCGCCGGCGACCCGGAGAACCTGCAGATCATGTACGGCATCGCCGGTGAGCGGGAGCTGGGCGAGGCCGAGCTGGAGTGGCTGCCCGGGTACGAGAACTCCGCGCCGGTCCGGGTCGGCAACGGCGCCGCGCACCAGCTCCAGCTGGACGTGTACGGCGAGGTCACCGAGGCCCTGCACCTGGCCCACATGACCGGCCTGGCGCGCAACGACTACGCCTCCCTCCTCCAGCTGAAGCTGATCCGCTACCTGGAGGACCACTGGGACGAGCCGGACGAGGGCATCTGGGAGGTGCGCGGCCCGCGCCGCCACTTCGTGCACTCCAAGGTCATGGCCTGGGTCGCGGTGGACCGGACCATCAAGCTCATCGAGTCCGGTGACGCGGACGGCCCGCTGGAGAAGTGGCGCGAGCTGCGCGACGACATCCACCGGGACGTGTGTGAGAAGGGTTACGACAAGGAGCGCAACACCTTCACACAGTCGTACGGATCGAAGGAACTGGACGCCTCGCTGCTGCTGATCCCGCAGATGGGCTTCCTGCCGCCGGACGACAAGCGGGTCATCGGCACCATCGAGGCGATCCAGCGCGAGCTGTCGACCCCCGACGGCTTCATCCTGCGGTACCCGACCTCCGGCGAGGAGGAGGGCGTGGACGGGCTGCCGGGCGACGAGGGCGCGTTCCTCGCCTGCTCGTTCTGGATGGCCGACGACCTGGCGATGATCGGCCGGGTCGACGAGGCCCGCAAGCTCTTCGAGAAGCTGCTCTCCCTCCGCAACGACCTCGGCCTCCTCGCCGAGGAGTGGGACCCGGTGCTCAAGCGCCAGGTCGGCAACTTCCCGCAGGCGTTCAGCCACGTGCCCCTCATCGACACGGCCCTGCGGCTGACCGCCTCGGGGGCGTACGGCGGCTGACCGCGTCGAGGGCGTGCGGCCGCTGACCGCGTCGGGGGCGTGCGGCACGCCGTGCGCGCTCTCCGGTCCGGCGCGCACGGCGGCGGACCGGAGAGCGCGCACAGGCGCACACGGCAAGCGCTTGCGCTCGCTGGTACGGGTGGGCGCAGGAGGCACCTCGTAACCCCCGAGCAGGCCCGATCCGCCTTGCCCGCCTAGCCTGGAAGGAGCCCTGTCCCCCGACCGAAAGGGGGCGGCTCACCATGGCTCCCTTCTCGAAGGCGCGGGCGGCCCTCGCCGCACTGCGCGAGGATCTGGCCGGTGACGTGTTCGCCCCGGGAGACCCGGGGTACGACGACGCCCGCACGGTCTTCAACGCCATGATCGACCGGCGTCCGGCGGTGATCGCGCAGTGCGCCGACGAGACCGATGTCGTCCGGTCGGTGTGCTTCGCCCGCGACCTCGACCTGCGGATCGCGGTGCGCGGCGGCGGCCACAGCGTGGCCGGAATGGCGCTGAACGACAACGGGCTCGTCATCGACCTCCGCCGGATGCACGGGGTCATGGTCGACCCGGCGGCCAGGACCGCACGGGTCGGCGGCGGCGCCACCATGAGCCATCTCGACCGCGCCACCGAGCCCCACCGTCTCGCGACCACCGGAGGCCGCGCGTCGACCACGGGGGTGGGCGGCTTCGTCCTCGGCGGCGGCAGCGGCTGGCTGGACCGCACCTTCGGCCTCGCCGTCGACAATCTGCTCGGCGTCGACCTGGTGACCGCCGACGGACACACCGTCCACGCGGACACCGAGGAGAACCCGGACCTGTTCTGGGCGCTGCACGGCGGCGGCGGGAACTTCGGCGTGGCCACCGCGCTCACCCTCCGGCTGCACGAGCTGCCCGCCTTCGCCGTCGCCCTGCTGCTCTACCGCCCGGAGCACGGCCCCGAGGTGATCCGCGTGTACCGCGAGGTCGTCGAGACCGGCCCGCGGGAGGCGAGCGGCGGCGTGCTCTATCTCACCGCCCCGCCCGAGGAGTTCGTCCCCGGGCATCTGGTGGGCGGGCTCACCTGTGCCGTCCTCCTGACGTACGCGGGAACCGAGGAGGACATGCGCAAGGTCGCCCAGCCGCTGCTGGCGATGCCGCACGAGGCGGAGATCGTCGGCGCGATGCCGTACGCGGACGTGCAGTGCATGATCGACGACCCGCCGGGGATGCGGAACTACTGGTCGGCGGAGTATCTGACCGGGTTGCCGGACGAGTTGGTGGACGTGTTCGCCACCCGCGCCTGGTCGATGCCCGTGCCGACCGGCACCCAGCACGTGCTCTTCCCGCTCGGCGGCGCGATACCGGAGGGCCCCGCCCACTACCCCGTGCCCTACCGGGACTCCCCGTGGGTCGTGCACCCCTTCGGCGTCTGGGAGGACCCCGAGGACGACGACCGGTGCAAGCGCTGGGTACGGGACGTGCGCGCCGACGTACGGCCGTGGAGCACCGGTGACGTCTATCTCAACTTCGTCGGCGACGAGGGCGCCGACCGGGTCGTCGCCGGTCTCGGCGTCGACAACTACCGGCGGCTGACGGCGGTGAAGACCGAGTACGACCCCGACAACGTCTTCCGCTACAACCACAACATCCCGCCGGCCTGAGCACGGGGTACCGTCCGCTCCATGGACACCCGTGGAGGCCGCGCACCAGGTGACGGCCGCGAGGCGCAGGGCGGCATCACCGTGCGGCGGGCGCTGGAGCTGCCCGGACTGCGCGGCGGGCTGCCGGAGGTCCTCGCGGGCGGCGACCGGCTGCACCGCACCGTGCGCTGGGTGCACGCGGGCGAGGTCCCCAACATCGCCTCGCTCCTCAAGGGCGGCGAACTGCTGCTGACCACCGGGTACGGGCTCGGCACCCGCCCCACCGACCAGCGCGCGTTCGTCCGGACCCTCGCCGAGCGCGGTATCGCGGCCCTGGTCGTCGAACTGGGCCCGCGGTTCGCCCGGCTTCCCGCGGCCCTCGTCGAGACGGCGCGCTCGGCCGGGCTCCCGCTCGTCCAGCTGCACCGCGAGGTGGCCTTCGTGACGGTCACCGAGGAGATCCACACCGAGATCGTCAACGGTCACTACGCGCTCCTCCAGCAGGCCGAGGAGGTCCACCGCCGCTGCACGGAGGCCCTGCTCGGCGGCGGCGGAGTCCCGCAGGTCCTCGGCATCCTGGCCGACTTCAGCGGCAACCCGGTCTTCCTGGAGACCCCCGACGGACAGCTCCTGTACGCCGCCGGGACCGGTCCGGCGGACACCGATCCGCTCCAGGTGTGGGAGGGGCTGCGCGACCGGCACCAGGACGAGCCGCCCGCCGGGACGACCCTCGTCGACGTACCGGGCGGCGGCCCCGGCACCGGCTCGGTACGGGCCCGTCTGGTCCTCCTGCCCGTCGTGGCCCCCTCGGCGCCCGTCCACCGGATGGCGGCCGAACGCGCGGCCGGCCTCCTCGCCGTCGTCCTGATGCAGGCCCGCCAGGAGGAGGAGCTCGCGGCACGAGGGCGCGGCGACTTCCTCACCGACCTCGCCGAGGGCCGCGTCCAGGCCGAGGACGCCCCCGCACAGGCCCGCGTCCTCGGCTTCAAGCCGGGCACCGGCCCTCTCCTGCCCGTCGTGATGCGGCTCGCCGACGGCCTCTCCCCCGGCGGGGGCTGGGCCGCCCTGGCCCGCGCGGTGGCCGAGGAGCTGGCCTCCGTCGGCGTACCCGCGCTGCTCGGCGTACGCCCCGTCGAGGGCCGCGTACCGCTGCTGCTGGGCCTGCGCGCGGAGTCGGAGCGCACTGCGGTGGCCGACAGGGTCGCGACGGCGCTGCGGGCCGGTGTCGAGCGCACGGGGATACGGCGGCCGGGCGGGTCGCCGCCCGTGGTGGTCGTCGGGGTGCCCGGCGGCTGGGCGGCCGCCTCGGCGGGCCTCAGGCACGCGGCGGAGACGGCGACGGCCGCACAGGGCCTGGCGGACCGCCCCTGGTACGACGCCCGGCGCCTCGACATCGACCTGCTGCTGTGGCGGCTGCGCGACCACCCAGACCTGGCGGCCTTCGTGGACCGCGCGATCGGCCCCCTGCGCGACCACGACGACCGGGCCAGGCCCCCGCTGCTGCCGACCCTGGAGACGTACCTCGCGCACGCCGGCCGCAAGGCGGAGACCGCCCGCGAGCTGCATCTCAACCGCCAGACCCTCTACAACCGCCTCGCCCGCATCGGCGAACTGCTCGGCACCGACCTGGACGACCCCCAGACGGTACTCGCCCTGAGCCTGGCTTTGCGGGCCCGCAGACACGTCGGCTGAGGCCGGAGACCCCTCGCGGGACCGTCAGGTCAGCGGCCTGAGCCGCGTCAACTCGTCGTACACGCTGAGCACCTGGGCCACCGTCTCGTCCTCGGTCGGCCAGGTGGCCGCCTGCCGGGTGCCCCGGTCCCGCAACGTCTCGCACCGGGCGGGGTCGCCGAGGAGACGTACGACGGCCCCGGCCAGCGCCCCCGCGTCGCCGTACGGGACGAGTTCGGCGCCGTCGCCGACCAGGTCGGGCACCGATCCGTCGGCGGCGGCGACGAGCGGCACGCGCGCGCGGAGCGCCTCCTGCGCGAGGACCGAGCGGGACTCGGGACCGCCGGGCAGCAGCGCCAGGTCGGCGGCCGCGATCAGTTCGGAGACGTCGTCGCGCCGCCCGATGAGCCGTACGGGCAGTTCCTCGTCCTCGATGCGCCGCTGCAGCGTGCCCCGCAGCGGCCCCTCGCCCGCGACGACGAGCAGCGGGGCCGGGTCGAGACCGCGCCACTGACCGGCGGCGTCGAGGAGGGTGTCGCACCCCCGCCGGCGGTCGAGCGTGGCCACGGCCATGAGCAAGGGGCGTTCCGTGGCGCCCAGCTCGGCCCTGACCTTGGACGCGGGCCGGTCCGGGTCCTCACCGGAGACGGTCCGGCGCGGCACGGGCAGCGCGACGGCGGCGAGCCGGGCGTCGCGCGCGCCCCGGCGGCGGGCCCGGTCGACCAGGTCGGAGGAGGTACCGAGGACCACGGCGGCGACCTTGGCGACCCGCCGCTCCAGCAGCCGCAGCAGATGCGCCCGCGCGCCCTCGGCGTACGACCGCGTGTGCAGGGTGACGACGAGCGGGGTGGTGCGCCGGCCGAGCGCGAGGGTGGCGCGGAAGCCGGCGTGCAGTCCGTGCGCGTGCACCAGGTCGGCGTCCGCGCAGGCGCTGCGCAGGCCGGCCACCGAGGCCGGGTCGCTGCTGCGGGGCACATGGACGTGGTGGGCGCCGACGCCGGTGAAGTCGTACAGACCGTCCGTCTCGCTGGGGGCGCAGACGGTGACCCGCACGCCCCTGGCGACCAGCCCCGAGGCCAGCGACCGCACGTGCGCGCTGCTCACCGCGCTGCCGCCGCCGAGCACTTGCACGGTCCGCAGCGGCGACTGGCCGTGTGGTGAGTGGCTGCTCACGTGGCTCACGTGGCCGGGGCTCCTGGTTCGGGGTCGGACATACCTGACCAAGGATGCCAGGCCGCAGGGGTGTTCCGGGACAGCCGAACGGGGCGGCCGCCGGAGGGGCGGGCAACCCCGGACCCAGGCTCACCCACACGAGTGAACTCCCGCACGCGGTTGCCCCTCTGGGTGACTCCAGCCCCACTCCTATGCCACTCCTACGCGTCCGCGCGGGCCGCCGCCAGCAGTTCCTCCGCGTGCGCCCGGGCCGTCTCCGAGTCCTCCTGGCCGGCGAGCATGCGCGACAGCTCACGCACCCGGTCCTCGCCCTCCAGCACCTTCACACCGGACCGGGTCACCGAACCGTCGTTGGTCTTCTCCACCAGCAGCTGCCTGTCGGCGAAGGCGGCCACCTGGGGCAGATGCGTGACCACCACGACCTGCGCCGATCTGGCGAGCTTGGCGAGACGCCGGCCGATCTCGACCGCGGCCTTGCCGCCGACACCGGCGTCGACCTCGTCGAAGAGGTACGTCGGCACGGGGTCCGTCCCCGCGAAGACGACCTCGACGGCCAGCATCACCCGCGACAGCTCACCGCCGGACGCGCCCTTGGCGATGGGCCGGGGCGGCGCCCCCGGGTGCGGGGCGAGCAGCAGTTCGACCTCGTCGGCACCGGACGGCCCGTACGCGACCGTGCGCCCGCCCACCTCGACGCCCTCGGGGTCGTCGGTCTGCCGGATCGCGAACGACACGCGCGCGTGCGGCATGGCGAGGGAGGCCAGCTCGGCGGTGACGGCGGCGGCGAACCGCTCGGCGGCCTCCACACGGGCGTCCGTCAACGCCTGGGCGAGGCCGCCCAACTCGACCCGCAGCGCGTCCCGCTCGGCGGTCAGCTCGTCGATGCGTTCGTCGTCGCCGTCGAGTTCGGTGAGCCGCTGGGCGCCCTCCTCGGCCCACGACAGCACCGAGGCGATGTCCTGCCCGTACTTCCTCGTCAGCGCCGTCAGCGCGGCCCGCCGCTCCTCCACGGCCGCGAGCCTGAGCGGGTCGGCGTCCAGGTCGTCGGCGTATCCGGCCAGTTCCCCGGCCACATCGCCCAGCAGGATCCCGACCTCCCCGATCCGCTCGGCGAGCACGGCCAGCGCCGGGTCGTGCGACCGCACGGCCTCCAGTGCGCGGTGGGCGCCCGCGACGAGGGTGGCGGCGTCCACGCCCTCCGGGTCCTCGGGATTGCCCGCGAGCGCGGCGTGCGCGGCCGTGGCGGCGGAGGCCAGCGCCTCCGCGTGCCCGAGCCGCTCGGCCTCCTCGGCCAGCTCCACGTCCTCGCCGGCCCGGGGTTCGACACCGGCGATCTCGTCCAGGCCGTACCGCAGCATGTCGGCTTCCTGGGCCCGCTCCCGCGCGCGGGTGACAATCTCGTCGAGTTCACCGGCCACGGCCCGCAGCCGACGGTAGGCCTCGCCGTACTTGGTGAGCGGTACGGCCACCGCGTCGCCCGCGTACCGGTCGAGCGCCGCCCGCTGCCGGGACAGCTTCAGCAGCCCCTGCTGGTCGGTCTGCCCGTGCACGGCGACGAGTTCGTCAGCCAGCTCGGCGAGCACGCCCACGGGGACGGAACGCCCGCCCAGATGGGCCCGGGACCGTCCCTCGGCCGAAACGGTACGGCTGATCAGCAGCGCCCCGTCGTCGAGTTCGGCCCCGGCCTCCTCCGCCCGGACCACCGCCGACGCGCCCTCGGGCACGGCGATCCGGCCCTCCACGACGGCGTTCTTCGCACCGATCCGCACGAGCGCCGGGTCAGCCCGCCCGCCGAGCAGCAGGCCGAGGCTGGTGACGACCATGGTCTTGCCCGCACCCGTCTCACCCGTCACGGCGGTGAAGCCGGGCGACAACTCGACCACCGCGTCGTCGATGACTCCGAGCGACCGTATCCGCATCTCCTCCAACACGGACACGACCATACGAGGTCGAGGAGGCGGACCGCGACGCCCCCCGGCACCTATGTCACCCCGGAGAGCTACAGCGCCCTGAAGGGGCGCGGGGAACTGCGCGAGCAACCCACGACAAACCCGCAGCCGCTGACGATCCCCGCCATCCCCCCACGAGTCGCTAATGCCG
>NZ_JARGEE010000469.1:0-6445 GCF_033794485.1 Streptomyces sp. MB09-02B | reverse complement strand
TCCCCGCGCCCCTGAAAAAGCAGGGGCTGCGCCCCGTGCTTTTTCGGCCCGAAAGGCCGGAGGCCTTTCAGGGGCGCGGGGAACTGCGCGAGAAGCCCCCACCCACCCGCACCCGCCGAACGACCGATCCCTCCGAGCTCTTCGCCGCTACCCCTTCTCGAACAAGGAGCCGCAGTCATGCATCTCGACCACGCCCACTCCCACGACGGCCCCTCAGCCATCGGCGCGGACGCGCACCGGCCCGACGGGACCCGGCGCGCGTTGCGCGTGGGGCTCGGTGGGCCCGTCGGGTCCGGTAAGACGGCGACGGTCGCCGCGCTGTGCCGGGCGTTGCGGGAGGAGTTGTCGCTCGCGGTGGTGACGAACGACATCTACACCCGTGAGGACGCGGAGTTCCTGCTGCGGGAGGCCGTGCTGCCGCCGGAGCGGATCACGGCCGTGGAGACGGGGGCGTGCCCGCACACGGCGATCCGGGACGACATCTCCGCGAACCTGGAGGCCGTGGAGGACCTGGAGGACGAGGTCGGACCGCTCGACCTCATCCTCGTCGAGTCCGGCGGCGACAACCTCACCGCCACGTTCTCCAAGGGACTCGTCGACGCGCAGATCTTCGTCATCGACGTGGCCGGCGGCGACGACATCCCCCGCAAGGGCGGTCCCGGTGTCACCACCGCCGACCTGCTCGTCGTCAACAAGACGGACCTCGCGCCGTACGTCGGGTCCGACCTCGCTCGGATGGCCGCGGACGCGAAGGCGCAGCGTGCGCAGCTGCCGGTGGTGTTCCAGTCGTTGCGCGAGGAGGCGGGCGTCGGGGAAGTCGCCGCCTGGGTGCGGGAGAAGCTCGCGGCGTGGACGGCATGACGGTGGTCCGAGGCGCTGCCGCGGAGCGGGACAGGGGGACCACCGGCGTCCGGGCCACCGCGCGGATCGCGGCCCGCGCCGACGGGCGGGGCGGTACGGCCCTGCCCGTGCTGGAGAGCGACGGGCCCCTGGCGCTGCGGCGGACCCGGGGGAGTGGTGACGCGACGCGGGTCATGCTGGTCGGGGCCATGAGCGGGCCGCTCGGCGGGGACCGGTTCGCCGTCGAGGCGGAGGTCGGCGAGGGGGCCCGGCTGGACGTCGGGTCGGCCGCCGCGACGATCGCGTTGCCCGGGCAGGCCAGGGGCGAGGCCCGCTACGACGTACGGATCGACGTGGCCGCCGGAGGCGAACTGCGCTGGCTGCCCGAGCAGTTGATCTCCGTCAAGGGCAGCGACCTGGCCGTGTCGACGCGGGTCGAACTCGCCGCCGGGGCGCGGTTGGTGTTCCGGGAGGAGCAGGTGCTGGGCCGGGCCGGTGAGGAGCCGGGAAGGTTGCGGAGTCGGCTCACCCTGTTGCTCGGCGGCCGGCCGTTGCTCGATCAGGAGGTGGCGTGCGGGCCGGGTTCACCCGGCGGCTGGGACGGGCCCGCGGTGCTGGGCGGACATCGGGCGCTGGGTCAACTCCTCGTCGTCCGGCCGGAGTTCGCCGACAAGTTGACCGAGCCGAGGGTGCTGGGGGAGACCGCCGCGCTCACTCCGCTCGCCGGGCCCGCCGTACTCGTCAGCGCGCTCGCGCCCGACGCGCTGCGGCTGCGGCGGGTGCTCGACCAGGCCCTCGCCGAGTTGGACGGCCGAGGAGGCGCGAGTCCCGACATCCGCTGAACGGGACTTTCCGCACCGGTTATCGGATTAGTAAAGAACACGTCGACCCCCTGTTCCCAGGCGCCTCACAGGTACGAGGATCCCCGTGACCATTCGACATTTCGCATCGATGTACGGGGAGTTCCCTCTTGAGAGGTATGAGGCCGACGAGAAGGGCGGGAGCGTTCGGCTCCGCCGGACTGCTCGTCACGGCGACCCTGATAGCCAGTGCCGTCACGGCCCCCGCGGCCGGCGCAGCGGACGGGGCGAGCGCGCAGGACCGTGAGGCCAAGGGAGTCGCCGTAGCCGCCGCGAAGGCGGCGAAGAAGGGCGTCGCTTGGCAGGACTGCCCCGAGAGCTGGGGCCTGGAGAAGCCCATCCAGTGCGGTTGGGTCACCGTGCCGCTGGACTACGCCAAGCCGAACGGCAAGCAGATCAAGCTCGCCGTGGACCGGATCGGCAACACCGGCACCAAGGAGGAGCGCCAGGGCGCGCTCGTCTACAACCCCGGCGGTCCGGGCGGCTCGGGCCTGCGCTTCCCGCGCCGGGTCACGACCCAGAACCCCCTGTGGGTCAACACGTCCAAGGCCTACGACTTCGTGGGCTTCGACCCGCGTGGTGTCGGCAAGTCGGCGCCCATCTCCTGTGCCGACCCGCAGGAGTTCGTGAAGGCGCCCAAGATGGACCCGGTCCCGGACTCCGAGGCCGACAAGCGCAAGCAGCGCAGGCTCGCGGCGAAGTACGCGGCCGGCTGCAAGGAGCGCAGCGGCGAGATGCTGCCGCACATGACGACCCCGAACACCGCGCGTGACCTGGACGTCATCCGGGCCGCCCTCGGAGAGAAGAAGCTCAACTTCCTCGGTGTCTCGTACGGCACGTACATCGGCGCCGTCTACGGCACCCTCTTCCCGAACCACGTGCGCCGCATGGTCGTCGACAGCGTGGTGAACCCCTCCCGCGAGAAGATCTGGTACCAGGCCAACCTGGACCAGGACGTCGCCTTCGAGACGCGCTGGAAGGACTGGACGAAGTGGGTCGCGGCCAACGACGCCACCTACCACCTCGGTGACACCCAGGCGAAGGTGCAGGCGAACTGGCTGAAGCTGCGCGCCACCGCGAAGAAGAAGCCGCTCGGCGGGCTGGTCGGCCCGGCCGAGCTGATCTCCTTCTTCCAGAGCGCCCCGTACTACGACTCCGCGTGGGCGCCCACCGCCCAGGTGTGGAGCGAGTACGCCGCCGGTGACACCCAGGCGCTGGTCGACGCGGCCGCCCCGGACCTCGCCGACACCGCGGGCAACGCCGCCTCCGAGAACGGCAACGCCGTCTACACGGCGGTCGAGTGCACCGACGCCAAGTGGCCCACGAGCTGGAAGAAGTGGGACCGCGACAACACCAGGCTGCACAAGAACCACCCGTTCATGACCTGGGCCAACGCCTGGATGAACCTGCCGTGCGCCACGTGGCAGTCCAAGCAGTACACCCCGGTGGACGTGAAGACCAGGAAGGGCCTGCCGCCCGTCCTGATCGTCCAGGCCGAGCGGGACGCGGCCACGCCGTACGAGGGCGCCGTCGAGCTGCACAAGCGGTTCAAGGGCTCCCGGCTGATCACGGAGACGAAGGCCGGCTCCCACGGAGTCACCGGCCTGGTCAACCCGTGTGTCAACGAGCGCGTGGACACCTACCTGCTCACCGGCGAGGTGGGCAAGGCCGACGTGAAGTGCGCCCCGCACGCCACGCCGACCCCGTAGGACCCGAAGGGCCGTAGGGCCCTGGAAGCGGCGAGGGGGCGACCGGAACCGGTCGCCCCCTCGCTCATGCGCTCACACCTGCCGCCCCGCCAGCCACGCGTCCTCCGCCGCGTAGTCGAAGAGGTCCCCGTACACCTCGGCCATCCTGGGGTAGGCCTCCCGCCAGTCCCCTCCGCCCGCCAGCCGGCCCTCGATCCACGCGACGGTCTCCGGCAGTGACTCCGCGTACCGGACCAACGGACGGTAGCCCAGCTCCCGCTCCGCCGCCGACATGTCGCACACCACGGGCACCGGCACGGACCACGGGGTGTCGCCCACCGTGGGTGACGGTGCGGGGCCGTCCACGAGCACGTTCTCCGTCCGTACGCCCATCACCGCGTCGATGGCGGCGGCGATCTCCACGACGGTGGGGGCGTCGGGGTCGACGGCGTTCAGCACCCGCGAACCGGGCCGGGCGGCGGCCAGCCGGATCAGCTCGGCGACGTTGTGGACACTCGCCGGATGGAAGCGGCTCGCACCGCCGTACGCCAGGACCCGGCGGGGCCTGCCGTCCAGGTTGCGCTTGACGAAGTACAGCTCGCGCGGGGTACGGCAGTGCGGTCCGTGGACGGCGCCCGCGCGCAGCAGGGTCGTGGGCAACCGGTCGCCCCCGGCGAGGAGTTCACGTTCCAGGCCCGCCTTGCGGGTGCTGTACGAGGTGTCGGCCGGCCGGATCGTGCGCTGGCTCTCGGGCAGGGGCAGCGGGTATGCGGGGAAGCCGCCCGGCTCCGCCTGGGTGTCGAAGTTGCGCCCCTTGTCGTCCTCGTACACCGAGACGCTGGAGACGACGACCGCCGAACCCACCCGGTCGGCCAGCGACAGCAACTGCCGGGCGTGTCCGGGGCCGTACGCGACCACGTCCACCAGCACGTCGCAGCCGTCACCGACCGCTGCCGCCAGCGCCGCGTCGTCACCCCGGTCGGCGGAGACGGTCCGCACCTCCTCCGGCCAGCCGTCGTCCCGGTCACCGCCCCGGGAGACGGCCGTCACCGCCCACCCGTCGCGCGCCAGCGCGCCCACGGCCACCCGGCCGATCTGCCCCGTCGCTCCCACCACCACAGCACGTCGTGTCATGGCCCCGACCGTACGACGCCCGGGTGCCGGGTGCCGGACGCTCTGCTACGGGCAGAACACCTGGACAGGTCCGCTCAACTCAGCGGCATGCGCGGGAACTTGCGCTCCTTCGTCTTCGCGGCTTCCTCCGCCTTCACGACGGCCGCGTACTGGTCGACGTACTCCTGCTCGGAGAGCGTGAGGATCGCGTACATGATCTCGTCGGTGATGGCGCGCAGCACGGCCTTCTCGTTCTCCATGCCCTCGTAGCGGGAGAAGTCGAGGGGCTCGCCGAAGCGGATGACGACGGGGTGGATGTTGGGGATGACCTTGCCCGGGGGCTGCGCCTCGAAGGTGCCGATCATGGCGCACGGGACGACGGGCACACCGGCCTTGAGCGCCATGACGGCGACGCCGACCTTGCCCTTGTAGAGGCGGCCGTCGTGCGAGCGGGTGCCCTCCGGGTAGATGCCGAGGAGCTCGTCCTTGCTCAGCACGCCGAGGCCCTCGCGGATGGCGGCCTGGCCCGCGTCCTTGCCGGAGCGGTCGACCGGGATCTGCCCGACGCTGTGGAAGAAGAACGCCGTCAGCCGGCCCTTGAGACCCGGGCCGGTGAAGTACTCGGCCTTCGCCAGGAAGGTGATGCGGCGCTTGAGGATCGCGGGCATCAGGAAGTGGTCCGAGAAGGACAGGTGATTGCCGGCGACGATGGCGGCGCCCGACGACGGCACGTGTTCGAGGCCCTCGATGCGAGGCCGGAAGACCAGTCTCAGCAGGGGGCCCAGAAGCACGTACTTGAGCAGGTAATAGAACACGGCGTCTCCCTCGGGCTACCGGATCGGCTCTGTGGACGTGTTCGGACTCACGAGGACTCCTCGCTGACCTCGCTGACGCTGCGTCAGGCGCTTGAGCGCTGGTGGGCCTCGTCCTGCGTGTCGACGATTGATCGTAGCCCGACGTGCCACGTCACCGGGAGGAGGCCGGGTGAAACCGAACAGCGTGGGCGACGACGGGCACTCATCGGTACCCGCGCCCGCGCACAGGCCCCCGTGCGCGGGCTCCGCCCCTCGCCCCCTGATCCAGGACGTCGTCGATCTGGTCGCCGACCGGATCCTGCCCGCCTTCGGCGCCCACGGGATGATCATGTCCACCGCGCAGGCCGGCCGCATCCAGATCATCGGGTCCCGGGGCTACGACCCCGCCGTCATCGAGCAGTTCGACGGCCTGTCCACGGACGCCGATCTGACCCCCGCCGGGCGCGCCCTCACCACCGGCGCCGCCTCGTTCTTCGCCGACCGCGGTGAACTCGCCCGCCTCTACCCGAGGGCCCCGCAGATCACGGACAAGCACGCGTGGGCCTTCCTGCCGCTGCTCAGCTCCGGGCACCCCATCGGCTGCCTCCTGCTGGCCTACAACGACCCCCACCCCTTCTCCGCCGCCGAGCGCTCCGTCCTCACACCCCTCGCCGGACTCATCGCCCAGGCCCTGGACCGCGCACGCCTCCACGACGAAAGCACAACCTCGCCCATGCCCTGCAGCAGACCCTCCAGCCCCACGCCCTGCCCACCGTGACCGGCCTGGACGTCGCCGCCCGCTACCTCCCCGCGAGCCACGGCATGGACATCGGCGGCGACTTCTACGACCTCATCCGCCTCACCGACACCACAGCCGCCGCGGTCATCGGGGACGTGCAGGGCCACGACATGGCGGCCGCCGCCCTCATGGGACAGGTGCGCATGGCCGTCCACGCCCACGCCACGGCCGGAGCCACGCCGGAGCAGGTCCTCACCCGCACCGACCGCGACCTCGCCGACCTGAACGCCGGCCGCTTCGTTTCCTGCCTCTACGCCCACCTCGACCTCGCCCGCCACGAGGTCACCCTCGCCGGCGCCGGACACCCCCACCGCTGCTCCTTGACCTTATCAAAAACCCCGACCCCAAAAA
>NZ_JARGEE010000468.1:0-6460 GCF_033794485.1 Streptomyces sp. MB09-02B | reverse complement strand
AGCTGTTCGACCTGGTCACCGCCCGGTGGGCCACCCTGGTCCTGGTCGACCTGATCGACGGCCCGCAACGCTGGTCCGAGCTGCGCCGGCGCGCCGGCGGCGTCAGCGACAAGATGCTCGCCCAGACCCTGCGCGACCTCGAAACCGGCGGACTGATCACCCGCACCGTGCACGCCAGCCGTCCCCCGACGGTGCTGTACGCCCTGACCGACCTCGCCCGCGGCGCCACCGCCGCACTGCAACACCTGCAGAACTGGGCCGAAGAACACACCAGCGACTACGACCACCACCGGCGCACCCACACCACCCACCCGAAGCCCTGAAAAGGTAGCCTCGGTGTGCACACGTCACCGTGCTTCCGCCGTATGAGCGAGCGCCCTGACCAGCATGAACTGCGTGCGGAGCTCAGGACTCGACAACGGCTCGCCGTCACTCACGGTAGGCGCACCACGGCTTCCGCCCGGCAGGTCGCCGCCGATGGCGGGATCCGCCGGTGCCGAAGAAACGAAGTCGATGTCGGCGTCATCAGGCCTTACCGAGCGTTGGTTCATCCCGGGGATCTCGCGGCGCACCGACGCCATGGCTCCCCTAGGCTGAGGCCGTGATGCGCCGATCAGGTCAGGTGGCCGCCCTCAGTGAGGTGGCCGACATCATCGCCGCTCAGCGGCAGTCACTGGCCGAGGCGGCTCTGGAGGCCATGCGGACGGAGATTCCCGGCTACGCCGCCCTCGTGAACGAAGCGCTGCTGGCCGACGTCGTGGCCCACGTGACGGAGGCGGTCGACGTGCTCAGTGTCAGCCTGGCCCGCGACCGACCGGTCACGGACGACGACGTGGCGTTCGTCCGCCCGCATGCCGCGCGGCGGGCACGGCAGGGTATGCCCCTGGTGGATTTCATGCACGCGCTGCGCATCGCGCACCGCGTGATGTGGGAGGCGATCGCCGACTGGGCGGTGCACACGACCGGCGGGCGTGACGTCGCGCTGGAAGCGTGCGGACTCGTCATGGAACTGATCAACCGGGGCAGTACGGTCGCGGCCCGGGCTTATCTGGACGAGGAACAGTTCCTGGCCGTGGAAGGCGACCGGGTGCGTCGGGACCTGCTCGAAGACCTGATCGCGGGGCGGGAGCCGGCGCCGGGACCACGGCTGACCGCGGCCACGAAGGCCGGGCTGCATCCCGATACGCCGTGTGCCGTGGTGGTCGCGGTGCCCGTGGGTCCCGTCGGCGACCCCTACAGTCTGCGTTCCGCCGCCTCGCTCCTCGGGCAGGCCGCGGGCGACCCGGCTCGTGCGCTGACCGTGCTGCGGCAGGACGAGATGGTGATCGTGCGGGCGCTGCGCGACAGGGTGGGCAGTGTGTCCGGGGAATCCGTGAGGACGGCTTGGCGGACGCTCGCCGGCCAGGGGACACGGCTGGCAGTGGGCGTCAGCACGCGGTACGACACCGTCGCCGATCTGGGGAAGGCGTACCACGAGGCGGTCTCCGCGCTCGGCACTCTGCCGCCGGACGGTGGCGTCGTCTGCCTGTCCGATCTCAGTGTGCTCGACTATCTGACCCTCCGAGCGGACGAGACCGCCGCACGGATGGTGCCGGCGGCGCTCCGTACCTTCGTGGCCGAGGACTCCCGGACGGACGGCACCCTGATCAGAACGGTGGAGGAGTACGCGGCCAACGATCTCAACGTGAAGGCCGCGGCCCAGCGACTAGGTGTTCACATCAACACCGCACATCACCGTCTGGCCCGTGTCGAGGAACGGACGGGGTGCGACCTGCGCAGGCTCGCCGACCTCCAGGAGCTGCTGATCGCGATCAGACTGTTCGGAGGCGGCTCCGGCACCGCGGTGTGACCCGGTCACCTTCACAGGTGGAGGCTTGATCGCCTCTCTCCACAGCTATGTGATCCGATCACAATGCGGCGGTCGCATTGTTGGGCGTCATGCCCGATGTCCTGCGCGCCACGGATGCCTAGCGTTGCCGTCGTCGAACCCGCGCGCTCACGTCGCGGCTTTGCCGGCGCCGCCGTAGGGGTGCGCGTCGGGTCTGTCGAGCGTGAGTTCCGGTACGAAGCCGATCGACGGGAACTGATCCAGATGACCGACCCCAGACCCATGTTCGTCACGCTCTGCGACGCCTTTCAGCGCACGGCAGTCGTCGCGCCCGACGTGGTGGCCCTGCGTACCGTGGGCGCGACGCGCACCGTCACCTGGCGGGCCCTCGCCGAGGACGTGCGCCTCCTGGCGGCCGGCCTGGCCGGGCTCGGAGTCAGGCGTGGTGACACCGTCGCGCTGATGATGACCAACCGGGTCGAGTTCTTCCCTGTCGACCTCGCGGCCCAGCACCTGGGCGCCATACCGTTCTCCGTCTACAACACCCTGCCGGCCGCCCAACTCGCCCACGTCCTGCGCAATTCCGGAAGCAGGGTGATGGTGTGCGAGACCCAGTACCTCCCCGTCGTCCGAGAATCCGGTGTGGCCGTCGAGCACCTCATCCTGGTGGACGGCGACGAAGTCCCGGCGGGCGGCGAGGAAGCCAGGGCCGCCGACGACGAAACCCTGACGTACGGCGACGAAGCGAAGCCGGCCGAAGGCACCCTCAGCCTGGAAACCCTCCGCGCTCGGGGCCGGGCGAACACCTCGTTCGACTTCGACGCGGCCTGGCGCGCCGTCCAGCCGGACGACGTGCTCACCCTGATCTACACCTCGGGCACGACCGGCCCTTCGAAGGGCGTGGAGATCACGCACGCCAACCTGCTCGCCCAAGCCGCGGGAGTGGCAAAGGTAGTGGACTTCCGCTTCGGCGACCGGACCACCTCCTACCTCCCTTCCGCGCATATCGTCGACCGCTTCACCTGCCTGTACGCACAGGCGATCTTCGGTGTGCAGGTCACCGTGGTGCCCGACATCAAGGAGATCGGCAAGGCGCTGCCGGACTGCCGACCGACGATCTGGTGCGCCGTCCCCAGGGTCTGGAACAAGATCAAGCAGGCCGTGGAGCTCGGCATCGAGAACGAGCCGGACGCGGCCCGGCGGGGGGCTGTCGGGGCGGCGCTGGAGACAGGCCTCAGGCGTACGCGCCTGCTGCAGGCGGGCAAGCCGGTCCACGACGAGCTCTCCGCCGCGTATGCCGAGGCGGACGCCGGCGTCCTGTCCGCCCTGCGGTCCCGTCTGGGGCTGGACCAGGTGCGGTGGGCGGTGACCGGCGCGGCACCCACCCCGCCGGCGACCCTCGAATTCTTCGCGGCGCTCGGCGTCCCCATCTGCGAGGGCTGGGGCATGTCCGAGCTGAGCTGCTTCGGTGCCGTCAGCCCGCCCGCGCGGGCACGCTTCGGCACCATCGGCACACTGCTGCCCGGCCTGGAAGCACGCCGGGCCGCCGACGGCGAACTCCTGGTGCGGGGGCCGTCGGTGGCGAAGGGGTACCGCAACGACCCCGACCGGACCCGCGAAGCCTTCGACCGAGACGGCTGGTTCCACACCGGCGACGTCATCGTGTCCGACGCGGACGACTACCTGACCATCGTCGACCGCAAGAAGGACCTGATCATCAACGAAGGGGGCAAGAACATCTCGCCCGTCACGGTCGAGACGGCCCTCACCACCGCCAGTCCCCTGATCGGCACCGCTGTGGCCATCGGCGACAGCCGCCCCTACATCACCGCGCTGCTCGTCCTGGACGCCGAGGCCGCGGCGGCCTTCGCCGCCGGGCACGGGCTGCAGCCGGACCCGCGCTCCCTGGCCCGCAACCCCCTGCTGATCGACGTCTTGCGAGCCGCGGTGGCCGAGGGCAACAGCCGGCTGGCACGCGTGGAGCAGGTCAAGCGCTTCCGGGTGATCCCGGCGTACTGGGACGCGACGAGCGATGAACTCACCGCCACCTTGAAGCTCAAGCGGCAGAAGGTCGCCGAGAAGTACGACGCGGACATCGCCGCACTGTACGCCGACCCGATCCCCTCCGACATCCACGAGCCGGCCGACCGCTGACCGGCCCCATCCGCCCAGCCAAGACAGAAAGAGGGAGGTGAGCGGGCATGAAGTGGAAGCCTTCAGCCGGCAGCGCCGAGCATGCACCATCCCCGCGAGGCCCCGCCCGACGCCGACTCGCGATCTCCGGATCTCTGATCCTCGCGGCAGGGCTCTGCGCCATGCCGGTCCACGGGGCGAGCGCAGCCGCAAACACAGGACCCGGCCAGCCGGTCCGGTCCTGCGAGAGCCTCACGGCTCTGCGCTTTCCGGACGGCACGACGGTCACCAGCGCCTCGCAGACCACCACCACTCCGGTGATCTGCAACGTCGAACTGCTGGTTCCCCAGAACATCCACATGCGCGTGTCACTGCCCGTCGCCACCTGGAACGGGCGCTTCCAAGGGGTGGGAGGCGGTGGCTTCAACGGCTCCGTCCCGGACACGGAGAGCGCGGCGAAGACCGGTTACGCCGCCGCGGGTTCCGACTCCGGCCATACCGCCGACTCCAGCGACGCCTCCTGGGCTTGGTCCCCGACCGGCATGAACGCGTCCCTGATCAACGACTTCCTCTCGCGTGCGCTGCACGAGACGACTGTCAAGGGCAAGGCCGTCACCCAGGCGTTCTACGGGACGTCGCCCACCTACTCGTACTGGAACGGCTGTTCGAACGGCGGCAGGGAAGGTCTTCAGGAAGCGCAGGTCCGGCCCCGCGACTACGACGGCATCCTGGCCGGCGCGCCGGCGATCCAGGCGGATCGGTTCCTCCCCGCGGCAATGTGGCCCCAGGTCGTGATGCACGAGCTCGACGACTTCGTGCCCTCGTGCAAGTTCGACGCGGTCAACAAGGCGGTCACAGCAGCGTGCGACAGCCGGGACGGTGTAGCCGACGGCGTCATCGCGGACCCCCGGACCTGCCGCTTCAACCCCACCTCGCTGGTCGGCACCGTGACCCCCTGCGGCACGATCACGGCCAAGGACGCGGCCGTGGTGAAAAAGATCTGGGACGGGCCGCGACGCCCGGACGGTCGCCGCCTGTGGTACGGAATCCTGCCCGGCGCCTCGTTCGCCAGACTCGCCGCCACCGCGAACGGCGACGGGGTCCCGACGCCCCTTGCGTCGGGCTGGTTCACCTACTGGCTGGCGAAGGACCCGTCTTTCGACTGGCACCGCCTGACCATGGCCAACTTCACCCACTACTTCGACCGCTCCCGTCAGGAGTGGGGCCCCGTGGTCGGCACGGACGACCCCGACCTGAGCGCCTTCCGCGCCGCCGGCGGCAAACTGCTCCTCTGGCACGGCCTGGCCGACCAGCTGATCCCTCCCCAGGGAACGACCAGCTACTACGAGCAGGTCACCGCCGCGATGGGCGGCCGGGCGAGGACCGAGAAGTTCGCCCGCCTCTTCGCGGCCCCCGGCGTGGGCCACTGCAGGGGCGGCTCCGGCGCCGCCCCGGCCGACCCACTGGCGGCCCTGGTGAAGTGGGTCGAACACGGCAAGGCCCCCACCACACTGCGCGCCGAGAACGGGCCCATGAGCAGGCCGCTGTGCCGGTGGCCGGCCGTAGCCCGCTACGACGGACACGGCAGCACGAACGACGCCGCCAACTTCCGCTGCACCGGCCGCCAGTGACGCGCTGAGCGTCTCGGCCGGCACGGACCACCGGAAGATGACCGTGAAACCCCCACGTCTTCGACCTGGGGGTTTCATCGTGGAGAGGCTGATGCCCGCTCTCATGGTCGCTCGCCGCCAGCGGGCTCCATGGCCGAGGACCGAGGGGAGCTCGGCGGAGCCGCTACAACCCGGGCAACGTCGGCGACGTGGACTACGACACCGCCCTCGACGGACGTGGTCGTGAAGGAGCAGGTACGGCGGTTCCTGCGGCACCAGGTCGAGGAGCGCGACCGTACCGTCCTGCTCACCACCCACGACATGACCGAGGTGGAACGCCTCGCCGAGCGCGTCGTACTCATCAACCACGGCCGGATCGTCCTCGACGGTTCCCTCCAGGAGATCCGGCAGCGTTTCGGCGGCACCTGGCAGGTCCGGGCCACCCTCACCGACCCGGCCGACGTCGAAGCCGTGGCAGTGGGCGAACCCGTCCCAGTAGTCGTATCCGCCGACGGCGTCGAGGTCGTCGAGGTCGTCGACCAGGGTGAAGGGGCGGGCGGTCCTGTCCCGCTGCCCGGGTTCGCCGGTATCGGTGTGCTGCGGCGGGAAGGGCCGCGGGTCGTGTTCGGGCCGGTCGGGGAAGACGCGCCCACCGTCCACGAGGCCCTCAAGGTGATCATCGGGCGGTTCCGGGTCGCGGACCTCGCGCTGGAGGAGAACGACCTGGAGGACGTCATGCGCGCCGCCTACCTCAGCGACGTACCGGTCCAGGAGGGCCAGCGCCAAGGCGGGAGCCAAGGCAGGCGCCAAGACCAGCACCAGCGCCACAGCCACGGCGAGGGCCAACACCTGTCCGCCGTCGCCGCCGCCCCCACCCCGGCTTCCGCCC
>NZ_JARGEE010000467.1:0-6472 GCF_033794485.1 Streptomyces sp. MB09-02B | reverse complement strand
CTCCCCCCACCCCCACGTGCCCTCTCTTCGCGCCCCTGAACTGCTGCAGAGAACCCGCGGGTGGCCGAACCCTGCCTGCTCCCGCTCTCAGGGCTTAAAGGCACATACAACGGGAAATGATGATCCCCGAACGGTTGTCTGAGTGGCTGCCGGCGCTCGACGGTGTCGCTCGACCGCCGGGGGCTGCAGCCGCCCGTGCCCGGAAAGGGGGCCTGCCGTGCGTGCGCCCTTGTATCTGCAGCCGCGGTTGGAGCCACCGCTCGACTCGCTGCTGGAAGCCGCGTCCTTCCTCCACTCCCTCGCCGAATCGCTCGGCTCACCGCTCAACGTGCTACTGCCCGACCGGATCGTCGAGAACGCGGCGGGGTTCCGCGGCGTCTACCGCGGTCACCACCTCGCCGGCCGGGTGTACTTCGCGCACAAAGCCAACCAGGCGCACAGCCTGGTGCGGCGGCTGACGGCGACCGACCCGGCCGCGGTGGGCATCGACGTCGCCTCACTGGGCGAGTTGCGGCACGCGCTGGAGTGCGGATTCACCGCCGACCGGATCATGGCCACGGGTCCCAAGGACCGCGAGTTCCTGTGGCTGGCCGCCCGCACCGGTGCCTGCGTGAACATCGATTCCCCGGCCGAACTCGAGCAACTGGCCGGGCTGATACGGACGTACGATCTGCCCCGAGCGGATGTGCTGCTGCGGCTGTCCGAGTTCGAGGCCTCCGCGTCCGCCGCGTCGGGCACCCGGGTGCTCTTCCGGCGCAGCCGCTTCGGCTCGCCCGTGCGGGAGGTGGACCGCCTGCTCGACGCGGTCGAACGGTACCGGGACGCCGTCCGGTTGACGGGGGTCGCCTACCACCTGGACACCACCGGCGTCACGGAGAAGGCCGTCGCGCTGGAGAGTTGCATCACGGTCATGGACGAGTGCCGCGCCCGGGGAATGGACCCGCGGGTCATCGACATCGGCGGCGGTTTCGGGGTCGGTTATGTCGCCGACGCGGGACAGTGGGAGCACTACACCACCGAGCTGGCCCAGGCCGTGCTCGGTGCCCGTCCCGCGCTGACGTGGCGCGGCCACGGCTACGGTCTGCGGAACGAGGGCGGCACCCTGCGCGGGACGCAGGCGCTCTACCCGGCCCACCGTGCCACCGCGGGGCCCGGGTATCTCGACGAGTTGCTGTCCCACCCCGCCCCGGCCTCGGGCCGCCCGCTGGGCACACTGCTCCTGGAGCACCTCTACGACCTCGTGTGCGAACCGGGCAGGGCACTCGTCGACCAGTGCGGACTGACGCTCGCCCGCGTGCTGGACGTGCGTCGGGCCGGCGCCGACTCGGACGACCTCCTGGTGCGCCTCGGGATGAACGCCGGTGACGTGAGCCTGGAGGAGCACGGTGTGCTCGTCGACCCGGTGCTCCTCCCCCGCCCCGGAGCCCGACCGGACGCCGACGGCGGGCCGGTGGGGGTCTATCTGGCCGGCAACCTGTGCCTGGAGGCCGATCTGATCACGCGCCGCAAGGTCTTCCTGCCCCGGATGCCACACCCCGGTGATCTGTTGGCCTTCGTCAACACCGCCGGATACGCGATGGACTTCCACGCCCACCACGCGCAGAGGCAGCCGGTCGCCCGCACGGTCGCCGTCACAGCGGAAGGGGACTCCTGGCACTGGTGCCTGGACGAGGAGTACTGGCCGATCACGCGAGGGGGACCGGTTTCATGAGGTACGACAGCATCACGGACGCCATCGGCAACACGCCACTGGTGCGCATCGATCCGGCCGTGCACGGGCTGCGCCACATCGACCTGTACGCGAAGCTGGAGATGCTCAACCCCTTCGGCTCGGTCAAGGACCGGGCCGCATGGCACATGGCCCGCCCCGGTCTCGCCTCGGCGGCGGAGCGCGGTGCGACGGTCGTGGAACTGTCGAGCGGCAACACGGCCAAGGCCCTCGCCCTGCTCGCGGGGATGCACGGTCTCAAGTTCAAGAGCGTCACCAACCGTATGCGGGTGCCGGAGATCAAGGAGCTTCTCCTGCTGCTGGGCGCGGAGATCGAGGAGCTGCCGGGGCAGAGCGAATGCCTCGACCCGACCGACACCGACGATCCTCTGACCCGCTTCTACCAGGCGCTCACCGAGGACGGAAACACGTATCTGCACACGGACCAGTACTTCAACGCGCGCAACACCGAGGCCCATGCCACGGGCACCGGCCCCGAGATCGTCAAGGACCTGGACGGACGGGCGCCGGACTGCTTCATCGCCTGTGTCGGGACAGCGGGCTCCTCCACGGGCGTCGCCCAGGTGCTGCGCGAACAGGATCCCGGAGTACGGGTGGTCGGGCTCGTCGCCCACAAGTCGGACTTCATCCCCGGCATCCGCACCATCGACGAGGTGCATCAGGTGGGCCTGTTCGACCCGGCGACCTACGACACCATCGAATCGGTCACCGCCGACGAGGCCATCGACGGGATGCTGACTTTGATCCGCCGCTGCGGACTGCTGGCCGGCCCCACCGGCGGCGCCGCCTATGAGGGAGCCGTACGCCATCTCCGTACGGTGGACGCGGAATTGGAACAGGTGGGTACGGCGGAGCGGCGGACGGCGGTGTTCATCGTCTGCGACCGCGCCGAGAGCTACCTCAGTTACGTGCGGCAGCGCCGCCCCGAGCTCCTGGGCCGACCGCCCCGGAAGAACTCCGCCGCTGCCCTGTCCGACGCCGAGGTGCGAGCGCAGGCCACGGTCATCGACACCGCGGACGCGCGGCGGTGGATCGAGGACGGGCGACCGCGGCCCCTCGTGGTCGACCTGCGCGGCCCGCACGCGTACGCCGCGCTGCACATCGACGGCTCGGTCAACATCGCCGACGAGCTGTTCGAGGAACTCGTGCGCGGCGGGCTGCCGTTCAGCAAACGGCAGCCGGTGCTGCTGGCCTGCCCGGTCGGCGAGAAGTCGGCCCGCTATGCCGCGCTGCTGACCCGCATGGGCCACCCCGACGTGCGCAGTCTCACCGGCGGGATCGTCGCGTGGCGCGACGCCGGTGCGCCGCTGGTGAGGGACTGACGCCATGACCGATCCCGCTCTGACAGAACTGGCGGACTGGCACGGGGAGTTGCGGGAGCAGTTCCCCATCCTCACCGCACACCCGGAGGTGACCTACCTGGACAGCGCCGCCACCTCGCAGAAGCCGCAGGCCGTGCTCCACGCCGTGCAGAGGTATCTGACAACGGAGAACGCCAACGCCGGGCGGGGCAGCTATCCGTGGGCCAACCACACCACGGCACTGGTGGAACGGACACGACAGCGGGTCAAGGAGTTCCTCCGCGATTCCGAACCGGAGCGCTCGGGCGTCCACTTCACCAGCGGCACCACCGAAGGTCTGCGGAGCATCGCCCGTGACTGGCTCCCCGGCCACCTCACGGACGGCGACGAGATCCTCGTCCCCTTCGCCGACCACCGGGCGAACCTGGACCCGTGGCAGGAGGCGCGGCGGCTGCTGGCGGGGCAGGGCGTCACGGTGCGCCTGCGCGAGCTGCCGTACCAGGAGTCGTCCGGCGACTACGACCACCGGGCGCTGGCCGGAGTCGTCGGCCCGCGCACCCGCTTCGTCGCCGCCACACACGTCCACCACGTGTACGGCGGCGACATGAACGTGCATCGCATCCGGGAGGCGGTCGGTCCGGACGTGCCGATCTGTCTCGACGCCGCCCAGAGCATCGGCCATCTCCCGGTGTCCGTGAACCAGCTCGACGTGGACTTCGTCGTCTTCTCCGGGCACAAGGCGTTGGCCCTGCCCGGTTCCGGCGCCGTCTGGGCCCGTAACGCACCCGGACGCGGAGGGGAGTTCCGGCCCGGCGGCTGGAGCGGCACTCCGAACACCGTGGGCATCGCCTCCCTGGAAGCCGCGCTCGACTGGCTGGACGCGGCGGACACCGAGCGGATCGCGCGCTGGACGTCCGCCCTGGGCACACGGCTCACCGAGGGGCTCCGCCGTCTGACTCCGTACGAGATCCTGGGCTGTCAGATCAGTCTGGGCACCGAATCAGCCGTGCAGCGACGCCACAGCATCGTGACCTTCCGGCATCGCGAGATCCCGTCGGACGACCTGGGGTTCATCCTGTACAGCCACGGCTTCATGGTGCGGGCCGACAACCTGTGCCAGGCGGGTACGGACAAGCAGGACGGATCGGTGCGGGTCAGTCTCCATGTCTACAACACCGCGCAGGAGATCGACCGCCTTCTGGCCGTACTGACGACCTTGGGACAGTAATCGGCCAGTCGAATGGAAACCGTTTCCAATAAGGGGTAAGTTCTGTGCTCCCCCGGCGAATTGAGAGACGGAAGAGGCGACGCGAAGCATGGGCGTAAGTATGGAGACGGCCAAGCTGTGGGTGGACCGCTGGGAACGGCAGCAGGAGCACTACGCCATCGCCCGCGAGGAGCGCTTCACGGTCATAGCCGACGTCGTCGAACACGTCGTCGCCCACCAGGACCGGCCCTTGGTCCTCGATCTCGGCTGCGGCCCGGGATCGCTGGCCTCCAGGCTGGCCGAGAGGTTGCCGGACGCGGAGATCGTCGCCGTGGACATGGACCCGGTCCTTCTGGAACTCGGCCGTACCCAGCACGCGGATGCCGCCCGCTACGTGGACGCCGTGATCGGGGGCAGCGGTTGGACCGACACCCTCGGTCTGGACCGCCCCCTGGACGCGGTCGTCTCGACCACGGCCCTCCACTACCTCTCGCAAAGGACCCTGCTGCGGACCTACCGCCGACTGGAGAGCCTGCTGCGCCCCGGAGGCACCCTGATCAACGGCGACCACTTCCCCCCGGACCCCCCGGACGACCGGCGTTGCTCGGAGCTCACCGCCCATGTGGGGCGACGACGGGCCGAACGCTCACGCACGCACGACCACGAGACCTGGGACGCCTGGTGGGGCGCTGCCGCCCAGGATCCGGAACTGGCCGACCTCTTCGCCCAACGCGAGCAGCGGCAGGCGGCGCTCGCCGGCCACGGGATCGACAACGACCTGACGCTGGCCCACCACAGCGACCTCCTGGCGCAAGCGGGGTTCTCCCACATCACCCCGGTCTGGCAGTTCGGCGACAGTCACGTCCTGGTCGCGCTCAAGGACTGACCGGCCTGCTGACCCTGTCGCAACTGTTGGGCCCGTTGCACCTGTTGGACCTGTTGGACCCGTTGGAGAGGACGTCATCGGCGATGCGGCACGACGCTGGAGGTACCGGCGTGAACCTCCCGACCGCCCGGCAGCGGGCGACCTGGCAGAGCTCAGCCGTCGTCGAGGCCCTCACGAAGTGCCATGGCTTCGTGTCCGCGCAGGACCTGCACACACGCGTCGTGGCCGGCGGCACGCACATCGGGCTGTCGACTGTCTACCGCGTGCTTCGGGACCTGGAGGCGACGGGCAGTGTGGACGTCGTGCAAGCAGGCGGCGGCGGGCGGTTGTTCCGGCCGCGGCCGGCCGACGGGCACCGGCACTACCTGATCTGCCGCCGATGCGGCCACAGCCGACCGGTGGACTCCCAGGCCGTCGAGGAGTGGGCCGAACGTGTCACCGCCGACTGCGACTTCGCCGCCGTGGAGCACACCGTCGAACTCACCGGTGTGTGCTCCGGTTGCCAGTCCCGCCCCGACAGCACGGGCTGAAGGCGACCGTACGCAACAGCTGAAGGCGACCGTGCACAGCATTCGCGCCTCCCGTGACCGTCTCACGCTCCGACACGGGGTGTCACAGTGGCGTGAGGGTGAGGACTCGGTTGAGCGCGCCGTCGGGGCGGGCGGTCAGTTCGGCCCAGGTGCCTTCCTCCACGATGCGGCCGGATTCCAGCACGGCGATACGGTCCGCGCGGCGGATCGTCGCGGGGCGGTGCGCGATGACGATGGTCGCGCGGTCGCCCCGGGCCAGCGCGGCGGCGAGTCGGGCGTCGCCACCGTTGTCCAGGTGGGCGGTCGTCTCGTCCAGCACGAGCACCCTGGGTTCGGCCAGCAGGGCGCGGGCGAGGGCGATACGGGCGCGCTGGCCGCCGGAGAGGGTGGAGCCGCGCTCCCCGACGAGGGAGTCCAGGGAGGCGATGCCGTCGACGCCGCACAGCCGGGCGGTCGCGGCCAGGAGTTCGTCGTCCGCGTCCGGTGCGGCGAGGCGCAGGTTCTCGGTGAGGGTGCCGTGGAAGAGGGGGGTCTCCTGGCCCACGACGGCGACGGCACGGCGCAGTTCGGTGTCGGCCACGTCGCGGAGGTCGACGGGGTCGCCGTCGCGGGGCAGCAGGTGGACCGCTCCCTCGGACGGGTCCCAGAAGCGGGCCAGCAGGTGGGCGCAGGTCGACTTGCCGGCCCCCGAGACGCCGACCAGGGCGAGGGTCTGCCCTGCGGGGACCGTCAGCTCGACCGCGTCCAGTACGGGCCGGCCCCCGTAGTCGAAGCTCACCTGGTGCAGCCGGACGCCCAGCGGACCGGGTGGGAGCAGTA